>JBMSPZ010000110.1:0-5068 GCA_049423025.1 Rickettsiales bacterium | reverse complement strand
CTTCAATCATACCAAGAGGGGCGGCATAAGCATTTAGTCCAGCATCAATGGCTAATTCAAAATGGTAATGTGGATCATAGGCATCTGGATTGACAGCGAAACTGCGATCTGGTCCATGTTCAAAACCTTGGTCAACGGGTAAAATTACCATTTTGCCAGTGCCACCTAATTTACCGTGCATCAAGATTCGAGCTAAGTTAGCTTTAGTTCCGGGATTGTCGCTTTCATAAAAAGAAAGGATTTTTTTTACATTTGGAGAAATTTTCATAAAAGAAATAATTTAAGTTTTTATTATTTAAAAATTTTGCCATAAAATTTTTGGTTGGTCAAGTTTTAAATAAAATTTTTTTCTTTAAACTTAACTTGAAATTAAATATAATTTTAAATATAATTTTTAATAAAATTAATAATTTTACAAAATGTCGTTTGATATCAATATAATTAACCAAAATAAAATTGAAGCGTTAAACTCAATTCGAAATTTTCACCAAATTTCCCCGAGTCAACTTCTTGCTTTTGAAAATTTTGTTGCCGATTTACTTAACGAAAATCAACTTTATAATTTTATCGGCAAATCCACCATTAACGATATTTGGCACCGTCACATTCTCGATTCTATTCAATTGGTCAAGCATCTTAATAATTTTACCGATAAATTCGCCGACTTTGGCTCAGGCGCAGGATTTCCGGGGGTTATTTTATCAATTGCTGGGGTAAAAGAAATTCACTTAATTGAAAAAGCTTTTCGTAAAGCAGATTTTTTGCGTAAAATAAAAAATATTTCGCCAAATAAAATTTTTGTTCACCAAAAAAAACTTGAAGAAATTACGAATTTAAAATTTGATTGCATTGTGTCGAGAGCATTAGCGCCTCTCGATAAATTATTAAATTATTGCAATATTTTTCTTGAGCCAAATGGTTATTGTTTATTTTTAAAAGGCAAAAATTTACCGCAAGAAATCGCTTTGGCAAAGCAAAATTTCAATTTTACTTATGAGTTATTTCCAAGCATCACTAACAAAGAAAGTAATATCATTAAAATCACCAATCTATCAATTTTAAAATAGGAGAAAATATGTTAATCGGAGTTCCAAAGGAAATTAAAGATCATGAATATCGTTGTGCAACTACCCCATCGGGAGTTCGTGAATTAGTTGAAGCAGGCAATCAAGTTTTGGTGCAAAAAAATGCTGGGCTAGCAATTGACTTTACTGACCAACAATATCGTGAAGCGGGTGCAAAAATTGCTAATGATGCGCAAGAAATTTATGAAAAATCCGAGATGATTCTTAAGGTTAAAGAGCCACAAAAATCGGAGTGTGAGCTCATAAAAAAAGAACAAATAATTTTTTCTTATTTGCATTTATCGGCCGAACCAACTTTAACTAAAAATTTGTTAAAATCTGGTTGTAGAGCCATTGCTTTTGAAACTGTCACTGCAAATGATAAATCTCTTCCGCTTCTTGCACCTATGAGTGAAGTTGCTGGAAAATTATCGATTCAAGCAGGAGCTAGAGCCCTAGAAAAATCTCAAGGTGGACGCGGAGTTCTCCTTGGAGGAGTTCCGGGAGTAAAAAGAGCAAAGGTGGTTATTATCGGTGGCGGAGTTTCTGGAACTAATAGTGCTAAAGTAGCAATTGGTATGGGAGCTGAAGTGGTAATTTTAGACAAATCCTTAAGCAGAATTCGTTATTTATGCGATATTTTTGGCAATAGTGTATCGGTTTTATATGCATCAATTGAAAATATTGAACAAAATATTTTAGATGCCGATTTAGTGGTTGGAGCAGTTTTAATTCCGGGGGCATCAGCACCTAAATTAGTTAGCAAGGAAATGGTAAAAAAAATGAAAAAGGGGGCGGTGATGGTAGATATTTCTATCGACCAAGGTGGTTGTTTTGAAACCAGTAAGCCAACTTCACATAGCAATCCAACTTATGAAGTTGACGGAGTTATTCATTATTGTGTAACAAATATGCCTGGAGCAGTTGCCCGCACTTCAACGCAGGCACTCGAAAATTCAACTCTACCTTTTACTTTAGCCATTGCCAATAAAGGCTTGCACAAAGCTCTTCGAGATGATAAAAATTTGATGGCGGGTTTGAATATTTATGATGGTATGGTTACATATCGAGCGGTTGCCGAGAGTTTGGGGCATAAATTTTTTGACCCAAATGAATTTATTTAAATGAATGATAAACTTATTATCAACTTCTGAAATTATCAAAAAATATCAATTAAATGCTAATAAAAAACTCGGGCAAAATTTTATTTTAGATAAAAATTTTACCGACAAAATCGCCAGATCCGCTGGCGATTTAAGTGGTAAAAATATCCTAGAAATCGGTCCAGGTCCTGGAAGTTTGAGTCGATCAATCCTTGATTTAAAACCGCAAAAACTTACTGCCATCGAGATGGATCAAAGATGTGTTTTAGCCTTAGGTGAATTAAAAAATTTTTATGGTGAAAATTTTGAAATTATTAATGATGATGCTTTAAAAATCGATGAACAAAAAATTTACCAGACTCCTTTTAAAATAATTGCCAATTTGCCTTATAATATTGCCACTGTTTTGATTTTTAAATGGCTTAAAATTTTACCTCAAATTGAGTCAATGCATTTAATGGTGCAAAAAGAGGTCGCTCAAAGAATCACTGCTAAAATTGGCGATAATCATTATGGTAGATTATCCATTATGATTAATTTGCTTTGCGATAGTAAAATAGTTTTTTTGGTAAATAAATCGGTGTTTGTGCCAGCTCCAAAGGTAGAATCGGCGGTTATTTCAATTGTACCAAATCCACAAAAAATGCAAAAATATTTTGATGAAATTTTTTTAGAAAATTTTTCCTTTGTGGTTGCCACCGCCTTTAATCAAAGACGCAAAATGTTAAAATCTTCGCTCAAGAATTGTTTCAGAAAATATGATTTTAATGATAAGGATGGCGAAAATTTATTGACAAATTTAAATATTTCGGCCAATTTTAGAGCCGAGCAAATTTCTATTGAGCAATTTGCCAAAATAACTCAAAATTTGATGAATAAATAAAATGAATTAAAAATATTTAAGAACAAAAACCCGATTGAAATAAATATTACAAATTATATGAGTGAAAATGAGATTAAAAAGCCAAGGATTGTAAAATTTTTAGATGAAGTTGAAGTTAAATCATTTGATTCAAATCAAATAAAAATTTCTCAGGATAGTAAATATGAAGCATTAAAAGATGATAATAAAATCAAAGATGATAATAAAGAAAATTTTAAAATTGCCGAAGGTCAAAATGGTAATCCTATAGTTTTAATAAAAAAAGGTGCAGATGTTGATCGCGAGGAAATTAATAAAGCCTTGGGCGATAAAAGATTTAAAGCTGAAGAGAAGTTAGTCGATGATTTGCCTAAAGAAATAAAACAAGAAAGTAAATTAAAAATACCTCCAAAATTAGATCTTGAAAAATTAATTAAAGATGCTTCGAAACAAATAGCAAGTTTGAAAAAATCTGGATTTTCACCAGAAGTAAATGTTAATAATGAAAGTATAAAACCTCTAACCGCTCCAAAAAATAATATTCAAAATAGTAAAGGGGGAGGGCGAGAATGAGTAATCAAGTAATGACATCGAATTTGCAATCGAGTGATTTAAAAAAAAATTTTAGATTTAGTTAATTTGAATCCAGAATCCTCTAAAATATAAGACTAATATTTTTTATGCAAAAAATTAATTTATGATAATTTTAATTAATTTTTTTAAAAAAAATATAAAAATGATTTTTAAAAAAAATTTTTTTAAAAAAGTTGACTTAGAAAAATGAATTTGTAAATTATAAATTAATTCAAAATAATTTTGATAAAGCTAATATTTGTAAATTTTAAACCTAATTTTTTAAAATTTATTCATAATTAACTCTTTTTATTAACCAAAATTTAAAAAACTCATGTTATTTTCTCCTAGCAATTCACCATATCATCAACCACTATCAGCTTCTGCTCATTTTACTATAGAAGGGCAGGGTATTCATAGTACTTTACCGGGGGGAGGGTTTAGTATTGGTGTAGGTCCATTTATTTATCACCAAAGTTCTCTAGTAACACCTAACCTCGCTCAAACACCTTCCAACACTCCACCAATATATCAAACATATTCAACTCAATATTTTTCAATTGCACCTCAAGAAATTTCAACTGCACCTCAATATTTTTCAACTGCACCTCAATCTGAATATGTTTTAACTTCACCAGTAAGTTATAATCAAGACGCATATGTCCCTTTACAACAACCTCCAATCCAGACGCAAGATACAGGTCAATTTCAAGCATATCAAGTTAATAATAATCCAAGCCAAACTCAATTTTATGCTCCCTCACCACAAATGCAATCTTCACCCGGTCCAGCACCAATTGAAGTGGCGGGAGTTGTGTCTCAAGCTCAATATCCATATCAGAATCTTTTACAATCATATTATCCAGCTAATTTGACAGAAGAAAAAAAACAAATTTATGATAATGTAATGACTCATCTTAAATCAAAAACAGAAATTAGTATTTATCAAAGTATACATAAAGGTTTAAGTTTTTTATCTTCTATATCTTCTGCTACTGCAAAAAATAATGCTGTAAATTTTGGTAATGAATGTCATAAAATTTTAATGAGTTCAAGACAAGATGATGCGAAAGTTAAAGAATTAAATTTAATAGCTAATAATGTTTTGTTTGAGATTGCATTTGAATTAAATAGTGATATTAGAGGGAAACATGATCTTAATAATATAAAACAAGTAGTGGAAGCTATTGGCAAATTTGATTTACCAGATCTTGACAAAAAAAGATTAACTTGGTATTATCTTGATTTAAATCAAGAGTATATTAAAAATGATGCAACAAGTTATGAACATGATGATTTTTTGAAAAAAGCTAGGGAATTTTTATCGAATCGTATAATTTCTTCGGATGCAATAAGACCACGAGGTATTCCTTCCGCCGCCATAACATCTGGAAGTGGCGATGCCTCTGCCTATTTCGCTGCCGCTACCGATGCCCCTCCCCCCCCCCCGCCGCTTCCGTCGCCCC
>JBMSPZ010000109.1:0-5086 GCA_049423025.1 Rickettsiales bacterium | reverse complement strand
GGCGATTCATGTGCATGAGAATAAGTGTGATTATCTGCCCTAGTCTTGCCATGAAAAGTTAAAAATATAAGTCGCCAAGAATAGAATGTCGTTAAAAATGCGGTTATAATTCCAACCGCATAAGCAAAATTGCCAAGTGGCGAATGAGCAATATAAGCGGTTTCCAAAATAACATCTTTAGAATAATAGCCAGCAAATGGGGGGAATCCAGCCAAAGCAAGCGAACCAATCCACATCATGGCATAGGTGAAAGGAATTTTTTTCCAAAGACCACCCATTTTTTGAATATCTTGCTCATGATGCATTGCATGAATCACACTTCCGGCCGATAAAAATAATAGAGCTTTAAAAAAGGCGTGAGTTGCCAAATGAAAAATTGCACCAGAATATGCCGAAACTCCACACGCAAAGAACATATATCCGAGTTGCGAACAGGTTGAATAAGCAATAATTCTTTTAATATCATTTTGAGTTAAGGCTATACTTGCTGAAAAAATTGCAGTTGTTGCTCCAACTATCACAACCAAGTCCAGAGCGATTGGCGAAAGTTCAAATAATGGCGAACATCTGGCTACCAAAAACACACCAGCGGTAACCATTGTTGCAGCATGAATTAAAGCCGAAACTGGCGTTGGCCCTTCCATGGCATCTGCAAGCCAAACATGAAGACCAATTTGCGCTGATTTACCCATAGCGCCAATGAATAATAAAATACAAATGGTGTCTATCGTTAAAAATTCAGTTCCAAGCATATAAAAGCGATCACCCGAATGATTACAAATATTGTAAAACACATCATTGTAATTTAGCGAACCAAAATTCAAATAAATCAAAGCAATTGCTAAAATTAAACCCAAATCACCAACACGATTGGCAATAAAAGCCTTCATCGAAGCCCGATTTGCAGAATCTTTTTTAAACCAAAAACCAATCAATAAATATGAAGCAACGCCAACACCTTCCCAGCCAAAAAATAATTGCACAAAATTTGCTGACGAAACCAAAGCCAACATAAAAAATGTGAACAAAGACAGATATGACATAAATCTGGCAATAGATTTATCTTCATGCATATAACCTATTGAATAAAGATGAACTAAAGATGAGACAAAAGTTACTACAACAAACATCACAACGCTCAAGGCATCAACATGAATTTCCCAGTTGGCAACAAAATTTCCAGAATGAATGAAGGGGAAAATTATTTCAGTAGAAATTTGACGATTCTGGTTAAATTCATAAAACAAAATACCCGCAGAAATTGCCGATGCAAACATCAAAAAAGTAGTAAAATATTGAGCAAATTTATCGGCTTTAGTATGATGATTAGAATCATGATTAGCAAAGATTCGAGAGGATAAACCAGAAACTAAAAAACCAATTAATGGCAAAAAAATTATAAGTTTTGTTAACATATTTACTTAGATTAATTTAAATTATTCTTTCATTTTATAAATTAAAGTTTTTTAAAACAACTTTAAATTTTAAAAATTAGTTTTTTACGAAATATTGCAACCAGAATTTTTTTGACTTTTCCCTAGGCATTTAACACAAATTGGCGAAACCACTCCATCCGTTTTAATATCTTCTTTATCTTTCATAATTAATCTAGGAGAGTTAATTATTCTATTGCCGAAACTATTGCTAAGAGGTGCAATAAAATCTATATCAGAAGAGATACTTGTATTGCTCATGGCAAAATCATCTTGTATTAAAATTTTTTGGTATTTATTTGAAGCAATATTAAATATTCTAATACAATTTCTATCATCATTCAGGGCTGGAGGGGTTAGCTCAATTGCTTCGATTGCATTATATTTTTCATCAAAAGACCTTAGATCCTCTGGAGTTTTTAAGGATACAAATCCAATCATACTTGTTATTTCAGGATTTCTAATTGGCATTTTAGGCAAAACTTATAAATTCTTTGACAATGGTTTTGATTCCAGTTTTTTCAAAATTTATGGTCAAGCGATCACCGTCAGTGCCTTCTATTGTTCCATAGCCAAATTTGTTATGAAATACCCTTGCTCCAATCAAAACATCGCTTTTATCAATAATTTTTTTGACATTTTCAATGGAAGTTGATGACGGAGAATGATTTTTGAAATTTGCCAAATTATTAATTAATTTTCTTGGCTTTAATTCATCAGATTTTTGACCATAATTTACAAAATAATTTTTCTTATATTTTTGATTTTTTTGCTCCTCAACTTGATTAAAGTCATCGTTATCATCATATTTTTTAAAGTTCGAATAATTATTTTCATAATTATAAATATTTTCAAAATTTATTTCATTTTCTGGAATTTCCTTGATAAATCGAGAAGGCTCGGATGATTGAAAATCGCCAAAGGTGAATCTCGTTTTAGCATAAGAAATGCTCAATTTCTTTTTAGCTCTGGTAATTGCAACATACATCAATCTTCGCTCTTCTTCAATACCGTTTTTTTCTTCGCTGGATTTTTTGCTTGGAAAAATTCCCTCTTCAAGTCCGGGTAAAAAAACCATTTCAAATTCCAGACCTTTGGCTGAGTGAATTGTCATAATATTGATGGCATCATTTTGATTTTTATTATCCTTAACCTCAACCAAAGAAATATATTCCAAAAATTCATTGATATCTGAAAAATCATCAAGACTATTTACAAATTCCTCGATATTTTCTACTCTGCCTTGAGCTTCAAAATTATTTTCCGCTCGCCACATTTGAATATAACCAACCTCATTTAACAAATTACTTGCAAATTGCCTTAAGGACATTTGATTTAGATTTTGATGATTTTTTTCAATTACCGCCACCAAAAACCCTAAATTTTCTTTAGCTTTACCCTTGATTAAACCATTTTCTAGCGATTTTTTTATGGCATTAAAAAGCGAAATATTTTCTTGCTTACAAATATTTCTTAAATTTTCGATACTAGCATCGCCAACTCCTCTTTTTGGCACATTAATAATGCGAAGCAAAGCTAAATCATCAGCCAAATTTGAACAAAATCTTAAATATGCAATCGAATCTTTAATTTCTAAACGGTCGTAGAATTTCATCCCCCCAATCACCACATAAGGAATTGCCTGTTGTATTAAGCTTTCTTCAAACTGCCTCGTTAAATATCCAGCACGCACTAAAATGGCAATTTGTGAAGGCAAAATTCTTTTATTAACAATTTCATTTTTGATGGTTTTGGCAATTTTTTGCGCTTCACTTCTATCGTCGGCAAAGCAATTAACTTGAACCTTATCGCCCTCGCCCAAATCCGACCATAATTGTTTTTTATGACGCTCTTTATTTTGCGAAATCACATTATTGGCAATGCGTAAAATTCTTGAAGTTGAACGATAATTCTGTTCAAGACGAATTATTTTGGCATCCTTAAAATCTTTTTCGAAACGCAAAATATTTGCAATATTGGCTCCACGCCAGCTGTAAATCGATTGGTCGTCATCACCAACACAACAAATATTTAAATAAAGTTGTGATAATTTTAACAACCATTGATATTGTGAATCATTAGTGTCTTGATATTCATCAACTAAAATATAACGAAAATGATTTTGGTAATATTGCAATGTCTCGGGAGAATTTTTAAATAATTCTAAATTTAGCAAAATCAAATCACCAAAATCGGCATAATTCATTTTTCTAAGAGAACTTTGATAAATATCAAATACCTCTTTTAATTTTGGTAAATTTACATCCTCAAAATTAACATTGGTTTTTCCAGCATCTTTAAGTCTCGAAATTTTAGCTAGATAATTTTTTGGTAAAAATTGTTTAGCGTCAATATTTAAATCACTCAAAATTTGTTTAATCAAGCGAGCTTGATCATCATCGTCAATTATAGAAAAATCGTGAGTTAGACCTACTAATTCTGCATGTTTTCGTAAAATTTTAGCACAAATTGAGTGAAATGTTCCAACCCAAATTTGATTGACATCGTCACCAATAACTTCACCAATTCTCTTTTTCATTTCTGAAGCAGCCTTGTTAGTAAAGGTTACCGCCAAAATTTCACTTGGAAAAGCCAAGCCACATTGCAAAATATGAATAATACGCGAAGTTAAAACTTTAGTTTTGCCCGTGCCAGCTCCAGCGAGAACTAATATTGATCCTTCGGTTGAAGAAACTGCATGATTTTGATTAGAATTTAATTGATTTAACATTTAAAATTTACTTGGATTATATTTTTGAATATTTCTGGCATTATAATTTGTAAAAATTGCCGATTTTATAATTTGATTAATTTGTTTTTTTGAAAGATAAATTGGCTCCTTATAAACATACCATTTAAGCCCTTCCTTGCAGGGTGGAGTTGTAAAAGAACCTTCGTAAAAAAAGTAATTTTCGTTATTGGTAATTAATTTTTTTAAATCAGTTTTGAATTCTTTTTCTTTTGAATTTAAAAAACCAATTAAATCAGCAAAATTTTGATTATTATCTTCAATTTTAGCAAGATTTAATTCAAGAAAATAACTTAAAACCAACCATTGCTCATCATCACTTTTATGATATATTTGCATTTCCAGTGAGTGAGGAACAGCATCAACATGATGTTCGCTTGGATGATGAAATTCTAAATATTTTGCATAAAATTTTTTATTTTTTCTTTGCACAAAATTTTTACCAAAAATATTTATTTTCATAAAATATTTTTGACGAATTTTTTCAAATTCAGAATTTCCATAATTTGTAGTTACGATATTATCATTTGACTCTTGGAACATTTCGCTAGAAATATCAATTGGAGATTGATTATACCCAACTTTACAAAACTTAAATTCTGGTTTAATATCGCCCCAGTTTTGTGAACCATTATTACTTTTATAACTCCAATCTTTGGAGCAATTTGCTAAAAATAAAGATAAAAATAATAAAAATATTTTCATATTACCAATGTCTTAAAACCACACTGCCCTTGCCTGCCTTGATGTTATTTACAACAGAATTATAAACATAATCATTGGCTTTTTTTACCGCAGTAATTAAATCAAGTTTTTTGGCAATATTACAAGCCAAGGCCGAGGCCAGGGTGCAACCAGTGCCGTGAATATTTTTTTTAACTATTTTTTTATTTTTAAAAAAATA
>JBMSPZ010000108.1:0-5099 GCA_049423025.1 Rickettsiales bacterium | reverse complement strand
GAATTTTTTAATGTAATCATGGCAAAGGAATCCAATGATTATGGCTGGAATGAATGCCAGAGATATATTGTCAATAAAGCTTTGATTTTTCTTTTGATAAAATTTTAAAAAAACCTCGTTAAATTTTTGGTAATAAATAACTGCAATTGCAGAAATCCCTCCAATTTGAATGGCGATTTCAAAAACGTTATTTCTTATATTGTTGAAATTTAATATTTGAGAAAAAATTATTAAGTGTGCGGTTGATGAAACTGGAATAAACTCGGTTAAACCTTCAATAATTCCAAGAAAAATAGCTTTAAAAAAGAGTGATAAATCAAACACGTGAGAAAATTAGTGATTAGATTTTTATGGAGTAAAAAATATGATAGGGGGTAATAAATAAAGTTATGGTACCTCCGGTCAGACTCGAACTGACACACCCGCAAAGGGCAATAGATTTTGAGTCTATCGCGTCTACCAATTCCACCACGGAGGCATAAATTAAGATTTACAATTATTTAAAAATTAAACTTTAAAGTCAAATTCATTTTTAAATTATAGGTTATTATATAATTCTTAATAACTCAAAATTTGAAAAAACCAGAAGTAGTTTCTTTTGGGAAAAGTAAATAATTTAAATTTTAAATGTGTATTCAATCAGAATTGCACAATAACAATCTCCATATATAAAACATAAGCTTCTTATTGATTGATTCTTATCAACCAAGCCAATAACATAACACATATCTTTTTCCTGCCAATCTTCTTCACAATTTTTGCAAGCGATGGTTATCATATTGCTATTTCTATATAGCTTATCTTTTTTAAAAGAAAAATATTCGCTTTGTAATTCTATTTTTTCTTTTTCAATTAATTGGAACTCGCCACATAGAGCATCTTTTATTGGATTTTCTAAAGCTTCGCCACTGTTGTTAATTCTAATTTTATAATATTTAGCTTTTATAACGCTCAAGGCTATATAAATCGTTATCAATTATATTTTTTATAGCGTGTAAAATTGTGGTTTTCATTTGATATATTTTAGAATTTGTTTTGCTATCTCATAGGATAGATTAACAGGGACTGCATTGCCCACCATTTTATAACCATCTAATACATTATTGTATATAAATTTAAAATCATCAGGAAAAGTTTGAATCCTCGCACATTCACGAACTGTAAGCCTGCGATATAAGCCTTCCTCTCCTTTTTTAAATTCTCTTTTATTTTTTTCTATAAATTCCATTTTTGGAGCTTGCGGGTGCAATGGAGCGTGTCTACCTCCTGCCTGAATAGTAAAAGACTGTTCGTTCCAAGCCCTAACCCTATTTCTTGACATAAATATTGTTGAATAGCCTGCTGTGTAATATTCGTGGTTAAATTCATCTTTTTTACTATTTATAAATGGTTTAGCGTTTTTCTGTAAATCAGAAATTGCATCATTTAGCGTTATCTTCTTTTCTTTAGGTTTAGGAAATTCAAAATTATCTTTATTTAACAAGCCAATAATAAAAACCCTCTGCCTATCTTGAGGAACATTATAATCTTTGGCATTAAGAAGTTGATATTTTACATTATAACCAATTTCCTTAAATCCTTGTATTATGTTGTTAAAAGCCTCTGCGTTTCTGCTATGCAATATGCCAGAAACATTCTCGGCAACAAAAAATAATGGTTTTTTATCTTTGATTATTCTTATGTAATCAAAAAATAATTTACCTCTTGAATCATTTATTCCCCTTAAAGAGCCTGCCTCACTCCAACTTTGACAAGGAGGTCCACCAATTACACCAATACAATCAGGAATTTCATTGCTATTAATTTTTCTTATATCTCTTTTATCTAATTTTGTATTCTTGAAATTATATTCAAATGTATCCCATATTGATTTATCATATTCATTTGCATAAATTGTTTTAAAGCCAGCCTTTTCAAAGCCTAAATCTAAGCCACCAGCGCCAGAGAATAAAGAAACAATATTAAGATTTACCATTTATTACAAAAAAAGATTAACCAATTTAGTTTATTTTATACAGCAGAACCATAAGTCTATGTAATCACCAAATTATAAACCATATTTTTTTACCAAAATTTCAGCGATTTGCACGGCATTTAGTGCAGCACCTTTCTTTAAATTATCCGCCACAATCCACATTGACAATCCGTTTTTTACCGAGTGATCAGCTCGAATTCTTGAGACAAAAACTGGATCTTTAGTAGAAACTTCAATTGGAGTTACAAACTTCATTTCTTTTGGATTATCAATTACCAAAACGCCGTCAGTTTTTTCAAGAGCTTTGCGAGCCTGAGCTGGAGTAATTGGATTTTCAAATTCAATATTTACTGATTCTGAATGCGAATTAAAAACTGGAACCCTAACGCAAGTAGCTTCAACCTCGATTTTTGAATCGAGAATTTTTTTGGTTTCAACTTTCATTTTCCACTCTTCTTTAGTGACGCCATCATCCATAAAAACATCAATTTGCGGGATGACATTGAAAGCAATTCTTTTAGAGAATTTTTTTGGTTCTAATTGTTGATTTTCGTAAATCTTTTTTGTTGAGTTAAAAAGTTCATCCATTGCTTCTTTACCAGCTCCAGAAACCGCTTGATAAGTTGAAACGACAACTCTTTTAATTTTAGCAATATCGTGAAGAGGCTTCAAGGCAACAACCATTTGAATAGTTGAACAATTTGGATTGGCAATAATATTGCGTTTTTTATAATCTGCAATTGCTTCTGGATTTACTTCTGGAACAATTAACGGCACATCTTCGTCCATTCTAAAATGTGAAGTGTTGTCGATAACAACGCAACCAGCCTTTCCAGCTCTTGGGGCATGAATAGCGGAGACTTTTCCACCGGGTGAAAATAATGCAATTGAAGTTCCTTTAAAATCGTAATCTTCTAAGGATTTAACGACTAAAGTTGAATTTCCATAGGAAATTTTTTTTCCAGCTGAGTTAGGTGAGGCAAGGGCAACAACTTCAGATGCTGGGAATTTTCTTTCGTGAAGTAAATTTAAAATTTCGCGACCAACATTTCCAGTTGCTCCAGCGACGGCTATTTTTCTATTCATAAAAAAAGGTTTAAATTAAAAATGAAATGTTATTATATAAATATTATAATAAAAAAATTATTTGGCAAAAAAATTTATGACCGCAATTAAGAAAATTTTTATAATAGCTACCGAGGCTTCTGGAGATATGCTTGGAGCAAAATTATTAACCGAAATTAATAAAAATAATAACTATAAATATGAGCTAACTGGAGTTGGTGGTCAATTAATGCAAGCCCAAAATTTTACTTCAATTTTTCCGATGGAAGATTTGGCGGTAATGGGTTTTGTTGAGGTAATTGCGCATTTGCCTAAAATAATTTCTCGAATAAATTTTACTTATCAAAAAATTTTAGAATTTCAGCCCGACATTATTATTACTATCGATTCGCCTGATTTTTGTTTTCGAGTTATAAAAAAGCTTAAAAAAAATAGTTATTTTTCTAAATGTAAAAAAGTTCACTTGATTGCGCCGTCCGTTTGGGCATATCGAGAAAATCGAGCACAAAAAATTGCTAAAAATTACGATTTACTCTTGGCAATTTTGCCGTTTGAGCCACCTTATTTTGAAAAATATGGGCTAAAAACCATTTTTATTGGACATCCGTTAATCAATGACAAGCCAGATTTTTCAAATCAAGAATTAATTAAAGCCGAATTAAGTAAAACTTATCAATTTAATCAGAATAATAAGTTATTCTTATTAACCCCCGGTAGTAGAATTTCTGAAGTTAACAAGATATTTCCAGTATTTATTGATACTATTAATAAATTAAAACAAAATTTTCCTGATTTAATTGTTTTTATTCCGGTTGTAAAAAAAACCAAAGATTTAATCGAAAATTTAGCCAAAAATTTACAGGTAAAATATTTTTTAATTGATGATAATTTAATGAAAAAAAAGATATTTATGGTCGTAGATTTTGCCTTGGCAAAATCAGGGACCAATACCCTTGAAATCTCACTTCATCGTATACCGTTAATAATCGCTTATAAAATTAATATTTTGAGTTATTATCTGGTAAAGAAAATGGTAAAAATTAAATTTGCCAATCTTTTGAATCTCATACAAAATCGGGAAATTATTCCAGAATTTTTGCAATTTGATTGCGATGCCAATAAAATTTATCCAAAAATTTTAGAATTATTGAATAATAAAAATTTGATTGATGAGCAAATTAATCAAGCGAATCAAAGCTTTGAAATGCTTGGGCTTAATCGGATTGAAAATCCAATTAAAAATGCTTTAAATGAAATCTTAAAAATATGAAATTTTTTATAATATTTTTTTCATTGATTAGTTTTTTTTCAATTGAAGTCAAAGCCAATTTAATTGACCCATGCTCAAACGAAGGAAGTCTTTTATTAGTCGATGAAAATGGTAAAATATTATTTCAAAATCAAGCTGATAAACTAATCTATCCAGCCTCGCTTACCAAAATGATGACAGCCTATTTAGTTTTTGAAGCTTTGAAAAAAAATCAAATTCGAATTGATGAAACCCTTGAATATTCAGCTTATGCCTCAGAAATTTCGGCAGTAAATAAAGTTAACACTTTATTTGCCAAAGAGGGCGACAAAACCAATGTAGAAGATGCGTTGAAGGGTCTTTTGGTTCGCTCATTTAATGAAAATGCCATTATTTTGGCAGAAAAAATTGCTGGTAGTGAGTGGGATTTTGTCAGAAAAATGAATGAAAAAGCATTAACTCTTGGCTTAAATAATACTTCGTTTCGAAACGCTTCTGGACTACATTATGAAGGACAATATTCTACCGCAAAAGATTTGGCTAAATTAGCTATTAGATTAAAAAAAGATTTCCCTGAATATTATAATTTATTTGCCTTAAAAGAATATTCTATTGGAAACAGGGTTTACAAAACTTCCAATCGTTTTTTACAAAATTATGAAGGCTCCGAAGGCATGAAAACAGGCTACACTTCAAAAGCTGGATTCAATTTGGTTGGGGTTGCAAGCAAAAATTCTAAAAGATATTTTTCAGTGGTAACTGGTTGTAAAAATTCAAAAATTAGAGACAATTTGACTATGTTTTTATTTT
>JBMSPZ010000107.1:0-5105 GCA_049423025.1 Rickettsiales bacterium | reverse complement strand
CTCTTCGTGAAACTGATGTAGCTTCAGGCGAACATGGTGGAATAACTCAGCATATTGGGGCATCAAGAATCAAAACCAAAGACGGAAAATATATCACCTTCCTCGATACTCCAGGACACGAGGCCTTTACCGAAATGCGTTCTCGTGGAGCCAACATTACTGATATTGTAGTTTTAGTTGTTGCTGCCGATGATGGAGTAAAAGAGCAAACCATCGAAGCCATAAATCACGCCAAAGCAGCCAATGTTCCAATTATCGTTGCGGTAAATAAAATTGACAAACCTCAAGCTAACCCCCAAATTGTAAAAAATGAATTACTTTCGCACAATTTAGTTTCCGAAGATTTGGGTGGCGATGTGATGTTTATTCCTGTTTCGGCAAAATCCAAAACTAATCTCGACAAATTAGAAGAAGCAATTTTGTTGCAAGCAGAATTTCTTGAACTCAAAGCTCCATATCAAGGAAAATCAAGTGGAGTAGTTCTTGAATCTAGGGTTGACGCTAATAAAGGAGTGGTAGCCACAATGCTGGTGCAAAAAGGCACTCTTGATGTCGGCGACCTTGTCGTAGTTGGCACTTCTTTTGGTAAAATTCGCAAAATGACCGACTCAAATCAAAAAATTTTAAAATCAGCGACTCCATCAGTTCCAGTTGAGGTTTTGGGTCTTGACTATGCTCCAAATGCTGGCGATAAATTTGTTGAAGTAGATGAAGAGCGCCAAGCTCGCGAAATTATTTCTTATCGTGTTCGCAAAGAAAAGGAAGAAAAAGCTCTTAAAAACTCGGCAAAGTCAATAACGGATATTTTTAAAGAATCTGGCAAAGGTAAATTAAAATATTTAAATATTATCATCAAGGCAGATGTTCACGGTTCAGTTGAGGCAATTTCTGGCTCAATTTCTAAATTAAATAATGAAGAAGTAGCGGTAAAAATTATTCACTCGGCAACTGGTGGCATTAGCGAAAGCGACATTAGCCTAGCAAATGCTTCAGGAGCCATGATTATTGGCTTCAATGTCAGAGCAAACTTATCTGCCAAAGAATCGGCAATTCAAAAAGGCATCGATATTCGCTATTATTCCATAATTTATAATTTAGTTGATGATTTAAAATTAATGCTTTCTGGTCTATTGACTCCTCACAAAAATGAAGAATATGTTGGACAGGCGGAAATTCGTCAGATATTCAAAATTTCAAATTTCGGCAAAGTCGCTGGAAGCTTTGTTATTGACGGCATGATTAAAAGAAATGCTAGAGCTAGATTACTTCGAGACAATATTGTTATCCATGACGGCACCCTTAAAACTTTAAAAAGATTTAAAGACGATGCAAAAGAAGTCAAGAGTGGCTTTGAATGCGGAATTGCTTTTGAAAATTTTGAAGACCTCAAGGAAAAAGATATTGTTGAATGTTACGAAATCGTTGAGCAAAAACGTTCAATATAATCAAACATTAAAATCTAAAATTGTAAGCCGGTTTCTTATAAATTTTGCAAGGCTTTTACTAAATTCCAACTGATTTTGGGAAAAACCAAATTCCATAAAATCAAAATCATATTTTATAGCAAATTTTGTAAAAATATTTATTAAAAACTCACTTTTTGTTGATGATTTTTTAAGTTTTTTATAAATTTTATCATGATTTTTTTGCAAATTATGCTGTATTTTTTTTGAATTATTTACAATATAATCTCTTTTTTTCTTATATTCCTGAGTTATTTCATGAGCTGAATTGACATCAAAATTTTGATAAATAATTTTATTATAATCAGTTTGTAAAATTTCTTGAATAAAATTATCAAAAAAATCTAAAAAAATATTTTTTTCAAAAAAATCCAAAATATTTTCTTGAACCTTCAATGATTCAATAGTGGTTTTGGCTATTAATTCTCCATGTAAATAATTTCTAAAAATAATATTTTGCATTTGCAACAAATGAGCCAATAGATGCTCACTCTGACTGGCAACTGCGGAACTATTGGCGCAAGTCATTGCCCAACCCGAATTTATTATCATTTTATGCAAAAATTTAAGAAATTGATGATCATTAAATTTTAAATTTTCTAATGCTTTCTCAAATTTCTTGATAGTATTGCGTTGCATTTTAATAGCAAAATCACAATTTTTATTTAAAAAAATTTGTTCATTAATAGCCAAATCGAAAGCGCAGGAATAAAAACATAAAACATCTGCCAATCCTGATTTATTCATAATTGATGGTGCATTTTGTAAAATCTTAAAATCACTCAATACCACAACTGGCAATTTTCCTTCTAATGTTTTTTTATGATTTTTTATGGATATTGAAGCATTTTTTGAAACATAACCATTCATAGACATCGCCGAGGTAATTATGCCATAATTTATGTTCAATTTTTTGGCACTATATTTGCATAAATCATTGATAGTTCCGCTTCCGAAAGCTAAAATAAATTTATGTTTTTGAGCCTTGTAAGTAATTTTATTAACAAAATTTTCACTAGCTTCAGGATTTTGTAAAATTAAGACTTCAGCAAATTTATCTAAAAAATTTTTCTCAAAAAATTGACTATTATTATTCCAAATATTTTGGTCGGTAACAAAAATTATGTCCTCAAATTCAACCGCAAATTTTTCTAGGATTTTAGGGATTTTTTTTATTAAATTATTTTGTAAAATAACTTTTATATGATTTTGAATTTTAGGTTTTTTATAGTTCATTTTTTAAAATAAAATCTTGAGTAGTAAAATTTAAAAAATATAATATTGCCATAAAAATAAATTCATAATTATTTTTTTTAAATAAATTATATTTACCAATTTTTAAATATTCATGGAAAATACTCAATATATTTTACTAGTCATTCAAATCATTATTGCAGTTTTGATGATAGTTTTAGTGCTTTTACAAAAATCTGATGGCGATTCTTTAAGTGGCTTAAGCTCAAGCTCCGCAGGCTTAAATTCTGTAATTTCTGGCAAAGCCAGCATGTCAATTTTAAGCAAAATAACTATGGTTTTAATTGCCATTTTCATGATTAATTGCTTGATTTTAGCTTCAATTTCAAAAAACAAATCCAACAAATTATCAAGCGATCTTTCTCAAGCCATTGAAGAGCATAATTCTAAAGCAAAACCAGATATAAAAACACTTGAAACTGCTCCAAAAGGCACTGAAACCCCTACTTCAAAACCATCAATTCCAGCAATAGAATAATATGAAATCAACAAAATTAAATTCAGTTCATCGCAAACAGGGCGCCAAAATGGTCGAGTTTGCAGGCTATGACATGCCAGTTCAATACCCAGATGGTATGCTTAAAGAGCATGAATGGGTAAGATCAGGAAATATTGGGTTATTTGATGTTTCGCATATGGGGCAATTTATAATTGAAGGCAAAAATGTTGCTGATTTTTTATCAAATATTACTCCAACTGATTTTAATTTAAGCACAAATTTTTTAGCAAAATATACAGTTTTAACTAATGAGAATGGCGGAATAATTGATGATTTAATCATTACCAAAATTAATGATGAAAAGTTTTTCATTGTTTTAAATGCAGGATGCAAAGAAAAAGATGCAAAATGGATTTCTCAAAATCTTCCTTCGCATTTAAAATTTCAAGAGCTTGCCAATCGTTCATTGATTGCAATTCAAGGCGAAAATTCCGCAAAAATTATCAATAATTACTTAGCAAATGGCAATGTTGATGAAATTGCCTATATGAATTTAGCGATTCTAAATCTCAAAAACGGCGAAGAAATTTTTATAAGCAGAACAGGCTATACTGGTGAAGATGGCTTTGAAATCAGCATTTCCAATGAAAATGTTGAACAATTTTGGATAGATTTGTGCAGCAATAAAAATGTCAAGCCAATTGGATTAGGAGCCCGCGACTCTCTTCGACTAGAAATGGGCTACCCGCTTTATGGTCATGATTTAAATGACACAACCTCACCAATAGAAGCATCAATTGGTTGGGTTGTTAGTAAAACCAACCAAAATTTTATTGGTTTCAATCGAGTTTTAGCTGAAAAAGCCAATGGTGCAAGTCGCAAAAGAATGGGTGTCAAACTTTTAGATAGAGGCATTGCCCGCGAAGGTACTGAAATTAAAAAAGATGGAAAAATCATCGGAACCCTTACCAGTGGTGGCTTTTCACCAAATTTAAAAATTTCTATTGGACAAGGATATTTCAATCCAAGCGAAATTAAAATTGGCGATAATGTTGTTGCCGTGGTTAGAGATCGCGAAATACCTGCACAAATTACTTCTTTTGTTTTTGTTGAACCAAAAACAAAATCAATTAAAAAATCATCTTAAATTTACGGAGAAATTATGAAATATACTAAAGATCACGAATGGATTAAAATTGAAGGCGAAATTGCCATTATCGGCATAACCGAATATGCCGCTGAAGCCCTTGGCGAATTAGTTTATGTAGAATTACCAAAAATTGGTAATGTTTATAAAAAGCATGATGCCTTCGCTGTTGTTGAATCTTCTAAATCTGCCAGCGATGTTTATATTCCAGTTGCTGGAGAAGTTGTGGCAGTTAACGATGCTTTAACCTCAACTCCAGAGTTAGTCAATAATTCAACCTATCAAGATGGTTGGATTGCTAAAGTAAAATTCTCCAACGCCTCAGACCTTGATGAAGCAATGGATGAAGCCTCTTACAAAAAAATGCTTCAAGATAAATAATTATTTTACCTAAGGAATTTTTTAATTATTTAAATTTTTCTTTAGGTAAATTTCAATTATTAACCAATAGTCAAATTTAATCCTAATCTTTTAAAAATTTTTAATTAAATTTTGAAAAAAATATCCAACAAATAGATTTTATAATTTATAGAAAAAATCCATTTAGTTTGATTAGCAAATAATATTTCTTCAATAGTATTAGATTGCTTTTATAAATGATTGTTTCTTAAATGGGGAGTATTTAAGAAACAATCATTCAACTAGATTTACAGAATTTAAACCCAAATTAATTTTGCTGGACACCACCACCTTCTTGAAGCCCTTCCTGACTATTTTCCATTCTATTTTCTTGACGGTTTTCTCGTCTTCTTTCCTGACGATTTTCTTGACGATTTTCTTGGCGTCTTTCTTGTCTTCTTTC
>JBMSPZ010000106.1:0-5203 GCA_049423025.1 Rickettsiales bacterium | reverse complement strand
ATCTAGTGAAGTTTTTAAATCTTTTGTCAGTTCTATTATAGAGACAGAGGGCGAAGAAAATAAGCAAGTTATCGATTTATATCACACCCTAAATCACAATAAAATGTTAAATGGACATTCATTTAAAAACTTTATTTTGATGGATAAAAATATTAAAGAATATATTTCCGATGAAAATCGTAATAATCAAAGACAATTATTTACAGGAGGGGTTCAGTCAGGACTTTTAACAGTAGCTTTATCTTTGGGTTCAATGCACATTGGTGCTCCTTGGACCACGGGTTGTGCTGCTGGATTGTTTGCAGGAGGATCAATTATTTGTGCAAATCAAGTGGGAATGCGTATTGACCATGCAAGCCGCATGGAAAATTATGAAGAATTTATAAGACCTGTAGCTGATACTCAGCCACCATATCAAGATCCGAATTACCCTTTGGTAAGAAATTATTTATTTACTCCAAATGGAGCAGAAGAATTGCAAAATTTTTTGTCAAGATCCACTACACCAGCTGTACGATTAGGTTCTAGATGGTCAAATCCATTAACTGAACCTAGCCAACAAAATTCAATGTCTGAATCTCAACCAAATCTATCAACTGCACCTAGACATCAAAATTCCCATTCTAACGGAGGTGGATTACCTATTTCATTGCTTCAGAACATTAGTGTTACAAATAATGGAAGTATTAGATCAATTTCTTGATAGAAAGGGTTTTTTTATGGAGTTATTTATTGGTAAATTTAGGAATTACGAAGGTTATTTATGGTTTTGGCATAATTGTTGCTAGAAAAAATATATGAACCCGAAACCAAAACATCGGCTCCAGCATCAATACATTGTTTAGCAGTTAAATCATTGATACCGCCATCAACTTCTAATTCGATATTTTTACCAATTTTTTCAATTTTATTTCGAATTTTTTCAATTTTTTTAAGTTGATTATATAGAAATTTTTGCCCCCCAAATCCAGGATTAACTGTCATTACCAAAATTAAATCAATATTTTCCAAAACATAATCAAGACAATCTTCGCTGGTAGATGGCACTAAAGAAACCCCAGCTTTAACATTAAATGATTTGATTAAGTTAATTGATCTATCGAGATGAATACTGGCTTCTTGATGAATTGTAATAATATCGGCACCAGCTTGAGCAAAATTCTTGATATGTAAATCTGGATTGTTAATCATGAGGTGAACATCAAATGGTTTTGATGTGAATTGGCGTAAAGCCTTAACAACATCGCTTCCGATGGTGATATTTGGAACAAAAGCGCCGTCCATTACATCAATGTGGATATAATCCGCGCCCGCTTTGTCCAAACCGATAATTTCTTCACCTAATTTGGAAAAATTTGCCGATAAAATGGAGGGAGAAATTTTTATCATAGTTATTTATTAAAACAATTAATCGCGGTAATGTCGTAAATTGGATGCTCAAGTCCAGAAATTGAAGGGCTTGAAGCAAACATCCAGCCATAAAAAATTCGTTTTTCGGTTATTTTATCCTTACCCTCATTTTTAGCCTCAAAGACTTCAAGTAAAATTTTGCTCTCAGGTTTTTGTTCAAGCGGTGATTGCCAGCATTTGTGTGGAATAATTTTTAAACTACCAAAATTAGTTTTGTCATTTACTTTCAATTCGTTATATGAAGTTTTAGCGGTTGTTTTGTTTAAAATTTGCACTAAAGCGTAATTAGTGAATCCACCTGAATTACCCTCGATATCGTCTTGTTCTAAATTAATGTCGGAATTTTCGTTGTCAGAGTCGCTAAAACCAGTGTTTTCTATATTTTTATTTGCATCTTGAGTTTTAGTATTTTTGTTTTGAGCAATACTATTATGATTAAGAAAAATAGTTAAGAATAAAATTGAAAAAAATTTAGTTATTTGCATTTTTATTTCCGCCAAAAATGAATTTTCCAAGAAGTTCTTCAAAATTAACTGAAGATTGAGTAAAAGTAATTTCTTGATTTTGAGTTAAAAATTCGCTATCTCCACCCGGGACAATTGAAATATATTTTGAACCCAACAACCCTTCCGAAGCCACTTTTGCAGAAGAATCGGCTGGGATTTTGACATCGTTATTTAGTTTAATTGTAACAACTGCCTGAAAAGTTTTATTGTCGAGTTCTTGACTAACAACCGAACCGATTTTTACCCCAGATATTTTTACATCACTTCCAGAGGATAAGCCATCTGCGCTCTCGAATTTAGCTATTAAATTATAACCATTATGGTCAGAAACTTTTGATTTTTGCAGTGAGGTGAAAAAGAATAAAGTTGCCACACCTAAAACGATGGAACCAACGGCAAAATCAAAGTAATTATGATTAGATTTATTCATATGTTTTAATATTATTTGCATCCCAAGCATCGTAATGAGGGGGATTATTGGTATTAGATTTAGAATTTTGCGGACTATAACTATTTGAGGTGCCAGTAAGATTCGGTAAATGAATTTTTTGCCAAGAATATTTGTTGGTATTGATTTGAACGGGTGCTTGATTGGTCATGTAATGCATCCATACATGCCATTCTGCTGGAATTTTAGTTGGCTCTGCAATGCCATTATAAACTACAAATCTTTTTTTGTTTCTATGTTCATAATATTCATTACCAAACTCATCGGAACCAATTTTTTTGCAGGTTAGTTTGGTTATAAAATTTTGAATAAATTGCATTATTTTTAAAAGTTCAATTATTAATAAATCATTTTAAGTAAATAATATAAAAAAAAATTTAAATTACAAATTGAGTTTTAAAATTTTTTTATAATATAATCTATAGATTAAATTTATTTAAATAAATTTTACTTTATACAATCAAAAATTTCTAAATGAATTATTTTTTTAAAACCATATTAAACCAACAAAACCGCTGTGTCAAAGATATTTTAACAATAAAAATATTTTTCAAACAAAATTTTTGTATTTTTTTAATTTTCATTTTTTTGCCACTTACTAACGCCTCCGCAAAAACCGATAGCAATGATTCTAAAAATAATTCCAAAGCTAAATATCGTGTAGCTTCAACTTCGAATAAAGTTGTAAAAAATCATAAATATTCTAAGCCAACCCAAACCTATTTTGATAAAAATAAAAACCCTAAAAAAATCCAAAAAATCCAAGAAAATGCAAAAATTAATTCAAATATAAAATATCAAAAAATCAGCGAACAAACCAATAATAACAAGGTTCAATCCGAAGATGACGAAGAAGAATTGCCTGAAGATAAAAACACTCTAGAAAACAAAAATATTGAACAAGAATTATCACAAAAAGAAGATTTTATTTCTCAAAAATTATGGAAAAAATTTTCAAAAAGTGATATTGAGATTTTACAAAATATTAACAATAAACTAAAAATTAACGACTATGATGATGCTATTCGCCTAGCTAAAATTTTGCAAAGTAAAAATAACGAATATAAAAATTCATTAGCCGATGCAGTGATGGATATAATTTTATGGAATAAATATAGTTCTAAAGCTGATTTAAAAAAAGTGGCATTTAGCGATATATCAAGCTTTGTAATGGATAATCCTTTTTTCCCAAATATCACCGATTTGCGTAAAAATGTCGAAAAAATTGCCGTGAATAATAATATTGATTACAAATATTCTGAAATTTATTTCAACACCAATCCAGCATTAACAACAGAATCAAAGCTTTATGTGATTGAGTCAAAAATTTCAAAATTATCTTCAAATTATAAAAATTTTGATGAAAAAATTAAAGACTTACAAAATAAATCCATTCAATCGGAAATAGCCAAAGTTTGGATTGCAGAAGATTTTACCGAAGTTGAAGAGCGTCAATTTTTAGAAAAATTCAAAAATATTTTGACTCAACAAGATCATGCTAAAAGAATTGAACGCTTACTTTGGGAAAATAAAAAATCCGAATCTTTTCGAATTATGAGTTATGTTGGTGAGGATTATCGCACCTTATTTGAAACTATCTTAAAATTTGATGAATCACCTCGTTATATCGATAAAATGATTCTTGATGTACCGAGAAGACTGCGCTCAAATGAGCTGTTAAATTTTAAAAGAATGATATGGTATAAATCAAAAGACCAAATTGATGATGTATTGGAAATTCTAATTGAAACCCCAAAAGACTATGTTAACCCAGATAAATGGTGGAGTTTTAGAAGGCTATATGGTCGCGAAATGTTAAAAACTGGCAATTACAAAAAATCCTACCAAATCATTTCAAACCATAATCTTCCAACCACCTCATCAGATTATTGGGAAGCGGAGTGGACCGCGGGTTGGGTTGCTTTAAGATTTTTAGATGAACCCAAATATGCTTTGAAGCATTTTTTACAAATGAAAAATAATGTTACTCAGCCCGTTACAATTTCAAGAGCATTATATTGGGAGGCTATGTGTTATGAAGCGATGTCAGAAAAATCAAAGGCTATTGAAACCTTTAAAATTGCTAGCCAATATCCAATTTTCTTTTATGGTCAATTGGCGATACATAAACATAAATCGCTTGACCCACTTGGTTCAGCTAAGGATATTGTCTTACCAAAAAGTCCAGAAATAACTGGTCGCGACATTGCTAAAATTTCTGAATCCAGAGCTGCTCAAATTGCCTATATTCTTGCGGTTTCAGGCGATAGAACTAATGCCACCAAAATTTTTGAATGGTTAGTCAATAATGCTCCAACCGATGGACAAATAGCGGTGATAATGAAAATAATAGAAGAAATCGGCGATCGCCAACTTGACGCAAGAATTTCTAGATTTGCATCAAAAAAGAATGTATTTTTTATCAAGGAAAAATTCCAAATTATTAGCGAAGTTATGAATGATGAATATGCTCCGTTAGTTCATGCTATTATTAAGCAAGAAAGTGGATTTGCCCAAATGGCCGTTAGTAGGGTTGGTGCCCTTGGTTATATGCAGTTGATGCCTGCAACTGCGAAATTAGTGTCCAAAGAAATTGGGATTCCATATAATCAAAAAAAATTGACCCGCGATATTCGTTATAATATTCGCTTGGGATCTTTTTATATTAAAAAATTGATTGATGAATTTGAAGGTTCAGAAATGCTAGCGATTGCATCTTATAATGCTGGACCTAATGCCACAAGGCGCTGGATTAATGAATTTTACGACCCAAGAAAAGAAAAATATCAAGATAAAATCGTTGATTGGATTGAATTAATAACTTATTCAGAAACCAGAA
>JBMSPZ010000105.1:0-5239 GCA_049423025.1 Rickettsiales bacterium | reverse complement strand
GCCTCAATGAAGTTATCAACGATTTCTTCTGTTATTGTTTTTTTTGATGAATTTTCATCTGGTAATGCTTTGGTTGAAGGGCTAGAGATCTTATTTTGACTTGAATCATTATCGGATCCAGCCGAAGAAGGTGAATTACCTGAAAAATCTTCATATTTTTGCAAAACATTCAATCCTATTTGGCGACCTGAAGATATATCGTTTTTGATTTCGGCTACGCTTTTTAAAATTGCACCACTGAGATAATCTAAATCATTGAAAAATTCTTTTTTTAGATTTTCGGTAAGTTCGTCATTGTTAGATTTAGTCAAATTAAGCATTTCATTCGCTTCCTTGATTTCTTTTTGTTTTTCAGCAAGTTGGGTATTCAAACTTTCTTTGTTTTTACCAACTAAATTATCAAAAATTTGTTTTAATTCATCTTCAGATTGATGCGTGGGAACATTGTTTGATCTAAAAATTTCTGCTTTAGTGCTTTCTGCTTTTTTAATTTCTTGCTCCAAAGAGCTTATTTCGCTGGTTATTTTTTGTTTTTCTTCATCGGCGGTTGTTGATTTTAGTTTTTCCTTTAAATCATCAAGTGATTTGGTATTTTTTTCAATATTTTCGACTTGTTGTAGTTTTAATAATTCACCTTTAATTATATCTGAAGATGTTTTCAGCTCATCTAAGTTCTTTTGCGCAAGGTTTTCTTTTAATGAATTAGTTTTTTTAAGTTCCTCATTATCTTTTAAGTATTTTTCTTCTCTAAGATTCATTTGCCTTTTCATTTCTTTTTGAAAATCAGATCTAGATTCTTTATCGATTTTTTCAAATAAAGTTTTTTTCTCATTGTCTTTATCATTATCTTTCTTGCTTTTATCATCTAATTTTTTCAAGGTTTCTTCTAATAATTTTTTAGCATTTCTTGCCTCTTCTTTTTTGGCAGTTCTCTCAAATCTTTTAGTGGCATCATCTAAATTACTATCTTTATTTTTTGATTTTTCTAAATCTTCATCAAAAATTTTTCCAAATGGATTTCTTTTGCCATTTACATCGTTAATCATTTCATTAGCTAATCTGCCAAGCGCCTCAGTCTTTTGCTGTTGATGATATTCTTTAAGTCCTTTTTTACCTTCGCCGAATCTATCATTTACTATTTTGGCAATAGTATTTACTGGTTTCGTGATTGGACTGATTAAAATTTTTCCAGCGGTTGTAAGCATTGTGTCATCTGCTCGAACTTTACCAAATTCACCAACTACACCAAGCCCTTTAACACTTTTCACCTTTTGCTCATCTTCAAGACCAAATTTTTTTCTAACATCATCAATTTTATCGCCACTTTTGAAATCCTCCTGCCTTGATAACATTCTTGCCATTTTTCTATCAAATTTACGCAAGGCTTTATGTGGGTTAGATTTTGCTCCTCCTTCATTGAGAAAAGGAATTTGGAATGATTTTAGCCATCTTCTGGCATCAGTTCCTTTATTTTCAACTTTTCCTAAAACTTTATTGATGGATTGACCTATTTTACTCTCATTCCAATGATGATCTTTTAAGTGCGTTGGGTTAAAGGCTACATACTTAAATTTTTTTGCATTTTTAGCTATTCTTCGAGGATTTTTAATTGAACTTAAAGTTAACTCTCCCCCTTTATATACCATTCTTGCGACATGACCGGGAGCAACAAAGGCATTTAAAACTGCTCTAACAAATTTTGCTGATTTTCCGCCATTTTCTAAAGTATCTTGTTTTTTGACATTTTGCTCCATTTGAATCCTAGTCATATTATCGCGATATTTATCGGCAAATTCTTTGGCTTGATCAACATTGCCAGAACTTATCAAGGCTTCGGTCATCCTAGCAGCTTGTCCACCGCTTAAGGTTGATTCTGATTTCATCATGTGTTTAATTGATGATTTTTTGAAGAATTCAGCAACCTTTTTTTGCGAAGTGGAGGATAGATTTTTTTTGCTCCAATCTTCAATATCCTTTTTTATGAGGTCTTGGGCTTCCTTGCCAAATATTCCTTGCTCCTTGAGTTGCTGAGCTTTTTCTTTTATCATTTGCTTCATTGGTTGCTTAATAAGCTTTTCATCGAGTCTTTTTTTAATATTTTCACCATCAATTCCAAGTAAAGTAGAATTGTTTTTATTTAACATATTATAATTATTTAACGATTTAGAGGTTTCCGCTCTAATGAAAGCTTCTCTATCTGTGCCAGTAAGTTTTTGCGAGTCGGCACTTGCGGAAGCTTTATTGATGGCTTCGTCAATTTTGGCATCGCGCATTAAGGATCTTGCTCCTCTAAATCTAATTCCAACTGCCTTAAATCCATCATTGATTCTTTCATTTAATGATCTATCGGTTCCGAATTTCGCTCTGCCAATTTTGGTGCCAGCTGAAATACCAAGTCTGATTGCATACTTGGCAAGACCACCAGTATATTTGGATGTTACCGCAGATTTTGCAATGCCTGCCATTCCCCTTGCAATGCCACCTGCAAGGGAGAAACCTGATTGACCATGACCCACTTCGGTAACCGAGTCAGCATTTGATACTCCACCAATCGTAATTAATTGCCCTGAAATATAGCCAGTCTTGTCAGCAAAAGTTTTCATGATAAAAATTAATGCACCAATTTTTAAGAAAAATTCAGCCCAATTGAAAACCGATCTATTGCCTGGCGGTGATGAATTTGGAACATTAAATGGATAATAATTATTATTAAGTTTTTCAATGCAAACCTTGAAATCTAGCATAGTTTTGAATTCAGCATCGATTATCATTAGAAATGGATGTAAAATTGTAAATAATAAGATAATCTCAAAGGCTCTTGATCCCATAAATGAAAGCCAATTCTTGAACATATCCTTAGTTTTTTCAAATAATGAAAATAAAATGAAAACCGGACCAAGAGCAAGGCCAAAGCATATTTTAATTAAGTTAATTAAATATTTGATGGCAATATCTAATACTGCGTAAATAAAATAACAAATTAATGCCAATATAATTGGGATATAAGCTATTGATAAAAATTCGGTGCCTTTAGTAAATAACAATCCAAATACTCTATTGATATTGGGCTTGGATATCAGGTCTCTAACCAGCATGTCTACATAAATAAATTTTTTATGTACCGAGGTTGAAGATTCATCGGCTTGAAGATATAAAGAGCCAAGAGTAGGGCTGATTTGAGACTCAAAAATTCCAGTTACAACTTTAACCATCGAATCCATTCCCCCTTTGAAAAACTGTATAACGAAACCATTGTAAAATTGCCAAGATGTTGCATTGGTAAATAAGACCACGAGTCCAAATTTCAATAATCTACTCATCAATTCTTTTCTACCGAAATCAACCATTCCAGATAAGAAAGCCAAGCCATAAATTGTTACATATAAAACCAATGAAATTGAAATTACTTTTTTAACCACTGGATCGTTTAAAACTGCTTTAAACATGAATTCGGCGACCCCATCTTTTTTTTCTCTTCGCATTAATTGAGGATTGTAATCATTGGAGCCAAATAAAAAATCTTCGGCGAGTTTTACTGAGCTTGCAAAAATTCCATCGCCCTCTTTTTGTATTACTCCGCCCACGAATTCAATTTTATAATAACCGCTATTATCTTTATAAAAGTGATCATATAAAGCTAATTTAATTCTACTTAAATCCTCATGATATTGAGGGGGTGAGGCATTATTTTTTGGGATTTGACTTGGTGATTCCCAAATAAATTTTGTTCTTATCATGCCATTTTCATCGACGCAATTTCCGTTGGTGCTCTTAATCGGACAAAAAGATTTTAGCGAAAACATGTGATAAGCAAGTTCTGGGGCAATATTTGGATTTTCTGACAATACTGGCGGATAAAGCGACAAATATGCTCCAAGACCCATTGATAATCGACAAGAGCTTTGATTAATCGGAGTGGTTCTTACTTGTTCAGATAATGAACCATTGTTTAAAATTTTCTTGGATGAATTAAGTGAATATATAACTTTTTGAGTTAATTCATAATTGGTCATTGAGGTGGGTTTGTTTTGACATGTGCATTTATCTCCATTTTTTTGATATAATATATCGTTACAGCTATATGTGGTGATATCATTTATTTCGTTGTTAATTGTTTTTTCTTGAAACTCAGGAATTGTATTTACAATCTTTCCTAAATTATCTAATTTTGGAACGCAATAACATTGATTATTGGCTATATTTGGCTTATCAGGATCGGCACCGCTTGGCTCTTTTGCGCAAATTGTGCAGTGATCTAACTTTTTTCCAATCTCATCAAAAGTTTTAAAATTTGGAGCATTCGAAACCCAATGACCACTTATGGCAGCAGTAATACTGCCTCCTGCATATAAAAGACCAGTATCAAGCCATTCAATTGATTCTGGCTTATCGCCATACCCACCATATGATTTTATTACTACACTTTTATCAAAGTTTTTAGGGTTGGCATGCAATTCATAGGTTTTGGCATAAAATTCTCCAGCTTCGTTACATCCAACCTCTCCACATGAAGATAGGGTTGAGCAAATTACAGAAATTAGGAGAAGTTTAGTTATATTTTTATATTTTGTAAAAAAATTTAAAAAAAACATTTAGGAAAAATCAAAAAATTAAATTAATGTGTGTGAAATCTTAAATTATAATTTAAAAAATTATAGCTAAATTTAATATTTTTAAATTATTTTTTTAAAAAAATAATTTTTAAAATTATAAGAGGGTGATTTTGATTAAAAAAGATAATGATTTTAATGGTGGTACCTGCGGCCGGACTTGAACCGGCAAGGGCGTTAAGGCCCCACGGATTTTAAGTCCGTTATGTCTACCATTCCATCACGCAGGCAAAAATTTGGAAATAAATTTTGTATCATTGTTAAATAGTTTTTAAAAAACTATCATTAAAAAAATTTATTAAGTCTAAGTAAAATTATATTTGGCAATTGTTTATGAATCAAGATAATTTTTAAAAAAATTAGTTATAAATTTTTTATCGATTTTGTTATATATATGACCATTTCCGATATTTTTTAACAAAATAAAATTCAGTTGGTTATTTTGAGTTTTTTTATCTTTATATAGATTTTTGACTAAATTATTTAATTTATATTTAAGTTCAAAATTTTTTAAATTTAACTCAAAACCCGATTTTTTTAAATGAGATATAATTTCTTCATATTGAAATTGATCGATAAAATTTAATTCTTTTGATAATTTTGATGCCATCGCCATTCCGAAGCTGTTG
>JBMSPZ010000104.1:0-5252 GCA_049423025.1 Rickettsiales bacterium | reverse complement strand
GCCTGCTTCTTTGGAGTGCCTTCCTTTTTGAGCTTCTTGATGTTAGTGCCTACTGACTGTGCAGAGCCTGATTTATCTAATGGCATGGGGTTTTCCCTTACTTTAAAAATTTAAGTTTGTAAATGGTTGAGTCAATTAATTGCTGAATTTCTGCAACGATATTGACTGCCACTTGAATGATGAAGACAAAAAATTATATCCGCAAAAATATAATAAAGAGCAAATTGGTTTTTACGAAATTTTTGTTGAAAATAAACCATATGAAATTCCTGTTTACGATTATTATAGTGATAAGGCAGATGGAGTAATGGTGCTTGATAAATCAAGGCTTGGAACGATTATTCAATATGATATGAGTGACGATTATAAAGAACGAGAAATTGAAAAAAAACAAATCGAAAAATTTTTACGAGAGCAAAAATTTGATGAGAATTTTACCAAAGAATTTTATTTAGATTTAATTGAATTTGATGACAATAATCAATATTTCAAAAATTTACTTGATCAAGAAAAGCAACCTGATTGGATTAAGCAAAAAGGTGATAGAACTGAGCAAATAAAATTCCTTAAGCAACATGTAATTTTTGTATTTAAACAGGCTTTTGAAATTGAATTCGCCAAAAATTTCTTCGGTTATTTATTTGAAATAGAAAAGGAATATTAGAACTATTAACTTGATAAATAAATATTTAATAAAAATTCAATTTTAAAAAAATATAAATTTAAAATATCAAATTTTCCTTGATAAATATCAATTCTTCCTCTCAAAATTTTCCCTGCAGAAAATTTTACCCTCTGAGCAAGGGGAGGGTGATGACACTGCTAATTTTGCCCATAAAGTTAGGGGGTTTGATGGCACTTTTGCAAGTCCGGTTGGCTTATTTGTTTGTGGCTTCTTTTTTTCGTTAAATCATCTCTTGGCTTTTGCGAAGTTATTTGCATTGATGCGTCAGCGAGTGCTGGGATTTGTGCGCTAGCAAGCAAGCTTTGATTATGGTTAGTCGCTGGATGTTGCCTTGGCGATGATTCACATTCATCTAAAAACGAACTATCGGTTTTTAGGTTTAAATTGACGGCATTGCTAAGAATTTTTTCGGTTTCTTGAATTATTGGCAATTCTTCTAAATCTCCGTAAGTTAGGGAGGATATTGTTTGTTCTACTGAAGTTGTTTCTTTCGAAGCTCTTAAGGCTGGTGCGTTAAATTGTGATAAGGAAATTCTTTCAACAACGGGTTTTGTAGAAAAAATTTCTTCGACCTTGTCTTTGGTTATTTCTTCGATTGATAATTGATTAACATTATCTTTAATTTTGTTTAAAACATTAAGCTCTCCAGATATATTGCTGGGCAAAAATTTGATTAATTCAAGAAATTTTTTAAGATTTTCTTGGGGATTTTCTTCAATTATTTCTAAAAAAATATCAAAAAATAATTCTTTAATTTTTAATTTTTTTATTTTTTCATTTTGCATAGATAAATCTTCACCCGCGTCCCTTAATGCCAAGATTATATTTGAAGACGCATCTGATGATTTTTTACATAATATATTTGCCATATTTGAAGGGGTGAAACCAAATTTTTTATCCCTATCTTGTTTAGTTATGTAGGCTAAATCTTTAATGTTATCAATTAGAGTTTTACTAATCTCGCTTATTTTTTCTGGGCTTTCAAGACCGCATAGGGCAATGATTTCCCAATATTTCATTTTATTGGTTTCATCTAATTTTTCTAAATTTTGCTTTGATTTAGCAATAAATTCGATGGTGTCTTTGAGATTTAATGAGGAATTAGAGATAAATTTAAAAATATTAATTTCATTTTTAGATCTCTCGCCAATTATAGTGCTCTTTATAAACTCCTGATTGGTTTGAAGGTATGAAAATTTATCACCAATATCTTCATTGTTATTTTTTCTTGATAGCAGAGTAAGTATTTTTTCGAGCGGAAGAAATTCTCTTGACTCACCAATATCGGTTATTGTTTGAAAATTAGTTGCAAAAAAAGCCATAATTTTATTAATCGATTCATGATTGGCAAGTACACTAATTAGTTCATTCCCAATAAGTTCTTTGCCTTGAGTGATATTTTTGATTAATCCTGCATATTTTAAAATTTCGGTTTGTCTTTCAAAAATAGAAATATTTTTTGATTTATCGGCGAAATGTAGTTTAGAGGCCCGATTAGGGCTTATTCCAATTGCTCTTAAGCTTGAATTGATTAATTTTTCACTTTTTTGTGTAGCAAATCCAGATTTATATTCGGTTCTAAATCCTTGGATTTGAGCTCTTTTGGTTTTGGATAATGATCTATGCTTTTCTTCGATATCCTCATATATTTTGATGGATCTATTAACATATTGCGAAAAAATTTCGCAAGAAAGTTTATCGTTCTTATTTGGAATTAATTGACCAAGAGAGTCAAGAAATTCAAATGTTTTCTTAACTGAATTATCGAAATCTATAGAATATTGCGAACTTTTTATCAATTCAATTTCTTCAGAAGTTTTGATTTGAATTTGTTCTCTGAGAGTAAGTGGTGATAAGTTGCTTGGTATTGATCTTTGCATTTTATAATTAATTTTTTGCTGATTAAAAAAATTTTTAACAATTTCAAAAAAAGAAATCGTAAAAAAAATTATTTATATTAATAATATTTAAAAATAAAATATATAATAATTATAAATAAAAACTAAACATAATAAATTAAATAATATATAAATATTGTCTAAATTATGACATACTTAATGTTGGCAAAGAGGGTTTGCGACATGAGGTTGGGCTTGGAGATAATGCTGGAGTTTCTGGAGTGGTATTTTGATCATTAGAATTTAAGGCGCTTTGCTTATCGCAACTTTGCCAATCAATCATTTCGATTTGACCATACGGATCTAAGCCTTCTGGTTTGATTGTTGGCGATGGTGGTAATATTTCGTAGCTAAATTCGATATCGCCTTGGAATTTCATGGGTGATGAAGGGGGTGAGGGTGGTTTTTGAGCAGTTGCTGATTCTGGCTGAAAAATTTGATTCACAGTTTCTTGATTAATTTCCTCTAACGACAACTTAGGTAAATTTTGTTCGAGAGATTGGTAAAAATGTGAAAATTTATTAGATTTAGAAAAAATTCTTAATGGTTTATCTTCAAAAATTGAAGAGTTAAGAAATGGGATAATTTTGAGAAATTTTTGCAAATTATCTTTTGGGTTATCAGCAATAATTTTAATAAAAGATTCAAAATTTTCTTTTAAATCTATTTCATCTAATTTTTTAAAAATAGCGGGATATTGCAAATCTTCAATAATCGATGCCAGTGATTGAATGATGACAATCGATTGTTCTTCAGTGTAACTCGAAATAATTTCGGCAATATTTGTTGGCTTAAAGCCAAAGCCAATTATCCTACTATGTTGGGTCGATATTTTTTTAATATTTTCAATTTCGGATTTTATAATTTCCGATTGCTGAATCATTGCGAGTTGGTCTTTGAAGGAGCATAGGGACAAAATTTCCCAATATTTGATTGCAGAATCTGGGTCTAAATCTCCTTCTTGTGTAAAAAAATAATCTCGACTGGCTTTGACAAAATCCATAGTTTCGTGCAATTTTAATGGCGATTTTGCAATAAAATTCAAAATATTATTGGTAACAAAAGGTGTTCCACTAGTAAGTTTTTTTATTTGCTCAAAATTAGCTTTTATGTAGGAAAATTTTGATTCAATTTCTTCTTGATTATTCGATCTTGAAAATAACAATAAAAGGTCGCTATAAATTCCAAAATTTTTTCTCAATTCCAATATTTCAGAATGATTCTTATCAAAAAAGGATATAACCTTATCAATTGACTCGTAGTTGCTAATTGCTTTAAGCATTGAATTTCCGCATGAAATATCGCCCTGTGAAATATTTCTAAATTCTTTAATATGCCCTAAAATTTTAAAAATTTTAGCTCGATTAGTAACCCCAGTTGAGGTTTTGAATTTGCTGATTTGGCGATGGCTAATGCCGAGATAATTTAGAGTTTGTTTTACATGTCCATCTAATTTGTTTATAAGAGGATTTATTTTTGTATCAAAATCTTTTTTGGTAGGGTTTGGTGATAAGCCAGTTTGAGGAGAGCTTGAAGGGGTTTTGCGTTTTTTGCGAACCCAGCCTTTTAATTCTAAATCATCAGCTGAAGTTGAAATTTCTGAGCCTTTAAGCGTTTGAGTGCCTTGGTCTTTTAAAGTTAAATAATCATCAATATTTTTACAAAGTTTGTTGAATAATTTAAAGCAATTTTGAATTTGGTTAAAATGATTTTCGCCAGTATAATTTGATGATCTTTCTAATAGAAATTCTATTGCTCTAGCGCTTCTCTCAAAGGATTGGTTGATGAGGTAAAAAAATTCTTCGGAGTGTAAAAATAATAGCTCGTTTTGAGCCAAACTCAAATCATGTTCGTAATTTTCTCGATTCGATAAAATCATTTTTCTTTCTGGATTTAACATTTTTTATGCAATTATTAAAATTTATTTTTGATGATAATTATCTTTTAGTGCCCTTAAAAATGAATCACATTTTATCAAGTTTGCAGGCAATTCTCTTGGGTGCTTAAAAGATTTGTCATTAGGCAATTCTTCAAGTGGTAAAAATACATAATCTCTTATTGAATCCTTATGAACTTCGCTAAGCCTGCCATGCAATACTTCTTTATTTTTTATGACTAAAATTTGTGGTAGTTTTGAATCGGTTGTCGATAAGAGAATATCTTTGCTTGGAAGTGAATTTAAAATTTCACGAAATTGACCCAGTGCTTCATTTACCTCATCTTTAGAATATTTTGTTAATCTTGACTCATCTATATAAAATCGCCTTTCATTATCTGGAAGACAAATGAAATATTTACCATTTTGATTTTTAGAAATCATAAAAAAAATGTTATCAATTGGTTGTGGATCGATGGCGGGATTGTTTTTTAATCTAAACTCAACTGTCGATAATATTTCAAAAATTTTTGGATGATGTTTTTGTAATTCTTCAACTATTTGACTATTTTCGATAATGCTGGTTGGTGTTGAGCTATCGGATTTAAGGGCAATGCTTGCCATATATTTACTAATTTTATATGGATGAATAATGTCAGTATGATAAGGCACAACGCTTTTGGGATTGGCCAAAAAAGCCATGTAATATCCATTGGGTCCTCTTACTCTTTGAGTTGGGCACAAGGATAAAAGAGTTGAAGTTAAAAGTAACGAAAAATGACATCTCTCTTCA
>JBMSPZ010000103.1:0-5325 GCA_049423025.1 Rickettsiales bacterium | reverse complement strand
CGCAGATAAAAAAGAATTGGTTAAAAAAGAAATGGATCGTCATCGCCTAGAGATGAAAAATATTACCGGACTTGATTTACCTCGTCCAAATTGCGAAAATGAATCCAAATAAGATTATCTCGGGGTTTAATATCATTTGATATCTTTAAAATTATTAAAAAATTGAAATTCCAACTTCATCTTTTTGGCAAAAAATCTCTAAAATTCAAACGGTTTTGCTAACGGTGGCGACACAAACCTCAGCTATATAGATAACAGCTTGATTTTTTAAAGACTCTTATCTTAAAAAAACGCCAGCTTTGCCTTGAGGCATGACCCGCAAAAATATTTTGTTATTATTTTTTTTAAAGATTGAAATATTTAAAACATAGAATTTTCTAGTGATGGACGATTTTTCACAACAGAGGCAGAAGCATTTCCAACAACTCCTTTACCAGTTGGTTCTATAGATTCTCTAAAGCCCACTCCGCCAGCTTGGTCAGGTATTGAGGGGTCTAATTGGATACTTGGTCTTGAAGATGGTTCATTAGTGATTGCATCAAAAACAAGACCTGTCGAAACTCTTTGATCTGCCGAAGCTATTTGACCCCTCAAAACAACTGGATTTTGAGAAATAATGACTGGATTAGGTGAAGATGCAGGAAAGCCAAGCGTTGCTTCAATATTAGCACGAAAATTTAAATCTTTAGATCCAGCAAATTCATTTAATTGAACAAATAATTCTGAAATTTCCAATGAGAGATTTGGAATTAGATTATTTTCATAAATCCTTAGCAAGCCATAGCCATTAAGCTTTACTTCAGAACCATCAAATGAAAAAAATGTCAATTCTTTTAAATCTTCTTTAGTTTTATATTTTTCTAATTCCAACTTTAATTGATCCAAAATTTCTGAATTGCCAGATTTTAATAATTGACAAAATTTTGCCATATCTTTTTCGGCTTTATTTTCTTGCAAATTAAATTGATCAGAAACCAAAACACCATACTCAAGTAGAGTTTCTATAATTTGTGGGTTGTTAGTTTTTTTTGCGATTTTATATGAATCTGGCTGAATTGTTGATTGAGAAATAAATCCCAAACATTGCACTTCTTTTTCATCAAATTTGTAAATATCTAAACCAGCTTGAATCAACTCTTCGAATTCGCTTTTTGAACAATTTGAAAATTTTTCTCTAAAAACAAAATTATCAAAATCATTATCCTTTTTTAAAAGAGTATTTTTTTCATGGAAAAACTCTTTGATTTTTTCTTTATCAAAATTTTTAAAAATTTCTAAATAATTTTTCTCGCCAAAAAAATAATTAAACACATATTTTTGACTTTTTTCATTTTTAGCAATTTCTTCCATTCTTTCACTCAATTTCTCATCGGACAAAATAATAATTTCTTGAGGATTATAAACATTCAACAAAGCCATTTTGGTTTCTTTTTGTAAACCCATCTTAACCCTTTCAATTGCAAATTTAAGTTGCTCTTGATTGGTTCTTCCATCCATAATTTCTGCCTTCCATTGAGCAATTTTTATACCAAAGGTTTTAAAGTCGCATCCACCCGCTTGAATTGATTCTAACTCTTGAGGCAAATCCTTAAATCCAAAATTTTCTTCTTGCTGAAACTCTCGAAGATTAGCAAATAATTCTACCAAATTTTTATTTATTTTTTCAATTTTTCTTTGATTCCAGATTTCTCTATTTTCTTTTGATTTTTCAAAAACAAAACCATCAAATTCAGATTTTTTTTTCTGCTTTTTTTCTAAAGATTTTAGCCAATATTTGTTATTTGGATTCCTCTCAATTTCTTCTCGCTTTTTTTGAAGAAAATGGATTTTTTCAAACAAATTAGTTACCCTCGAAAGTTCAAATTCAACACATTTTCTAAAAACCTTATCTTGCATCGGATCATCCAATATTGATATTCGTTTTTTTTCGGCATTAATTTGGTCTTTGTATTTTTGGATCCTTTTTAATGCTGAGAAAGTTTGATCGGCAACAACAGAATCAAGTTCAATTTGAAAATCCATTAAATTTTCTGAAACACCTACAAAATTAGCAATATGCAATGCAGTTCTAACATGGCATTCATTATGTCTTAATTCATTATCAAGGGTGCTAATTAAAAAATGAGGTTTAGAATATAATTCTCCATATCTCTCAACACCAACCTTTCCCATTTTTCTCTCGCCAGTATTAGTATTTTCTAACCAATATGTACCATCTGAAATATCTAATTCTTTATTACCCCTTCTTTGAGTCATTTCTTTGAGTTTTAAAGCAAATTGATCGGGGTCAATAATAAGTTCGTCAAAAAAAAAGTCGCTTAATGCGAGCCTTCTGAAGTCCAAACCAATATAATCAGACATTTCGATATTTGATTGAAATCCTCCAAAATAACTTGGCATTCTTGCTTTAAGCGACATTTTCAAAATATTTGATCCTACATCAGTTTTAAAGAAAGCTTCGGGAATTACATCCTTATCACTAAAAATTAAAAACGGATTATTTATCCAGCCTCTTTCCGCATAATGTTTTATAATAGCACCATCAATTAGCATTGTAGTGCAGATAAATTTATCTGGATCACATTTATCCAAAGCATCTTTATTGAATGGTGTTAGAACATGAACAAAAAGGGGGCCAGTTTTTTCTGTGGGCAAATCAAGTGGATTCAATGGTGAACTAATTTTATCAAATATTAAAAAACATTCGTCGAGTTTTTTTATTTTATTATGCTCAAGAAATTCCTTCATAGGATTTTCTGTGAATTCCAAAAAAGGCTCTGCGGTATAATATTTATTTTCTACAAATAAAGCTTGTGATTGCATATGCTTCCACGAATTTAGCAACTTATTTCTTAAATAAAGATTTCTTGATTCAGCATTTGCAAAATCATTATAAACATCATTAGCTAGGGGATTATATATTAATTGCTTAGTATTAAATTTTTTAACTCTAAGAATTGCCAATGAATCAGAGCTTTGAATTAATTTTGACATTAAAGACTTATCTTTTTCTTTGCTTTCTTTTGTTGCCAAATCCATTATCATTTTTAAACCCTCTTCGCTAATTTCATTACCTTGAAATCTTTCATCTCCCATATTACGAAGAATTAAAGCAACATAAAAAGCGTTTTTATATTCATCTTGATCATGATTCTTATCCACTCTGGCAACATCATGAAGTAAACATAAAATTTCTAAATCTCTAACTTTTTTTGGATCATCAAATTCGGCAATTTGTGCCTGCATTTCTTCGGAAAATAAATCTCGATTATCTTGATAAATTTTTAAAAAATTTCGAGCATATAAAGCTACACTTGCAGTATGAAAACCATCATGAATACCGCGGTCAGATGGAGAACTTGCAGTTTCTATAGCATGTTGATATTTATCTAATTTATCTGGATCTTGAAAAGCTTGATTTAATTTTGTTTGCAAAAATTCTTTTAGAGACTGAGGAGAGTGGTCTTTTGGTTTAAATCCTTGAATACCAAAAGCTTCATTAAATTTACACTGCCTTGAAAAATTTAATTTATAGGCAACAATAAGATTTTTAAAATCCTCATCACTAAGATGAAACTTTTGATCACTCACTGGAAAATCTTGCATAATTTTATCAATTTTAAATTTTGATTTGAACAGTTCTTTCTTTTAAATTTGGATGATTTAAAACTGGTGATGGTCCTTGATTATTTTTACCATCTCTATTAACTCGACCTTCATTAATAAAATTAACAAAAGCTTGAGCAAATTTATCAATTTTATGCTCATCTTCAGCGCTGGGCATAGTTTTATCAGGTTGAGTTGGTATATCTTTTTCATGAAAAATATTTCTTGCAAAATTAATTGCTCCACAGGCAAGACTGGAAAATTTATCAAACATATTATCGGCAACATTATGAATATTATATCTTCTATCAAAAAATCCCGCAAATAATAATCCAAATTTCAAACTATAAAGAAATGCTTGATCATCTGCAAAAAAAGGTTTGTTTCCAGTTGGGAGAGTTTTAATAATATTTTTATCAACTATAGTTTCTGCAATTGCATGCGTGGCAAGATAAAGACTGGTGGTAAACAATAATAAATTTGTATTAGGATTATTTCCACTGCCAATCATATAATTTAGGGTGGCGTCATATATGCCACCTAAAATTGAAGGAATCATCATTATAGACCTAGAATCATCACCAGAATAATCTGGTCTTTTAATATATGTTTGATTACTTTTGCTTGGATTACTATCAGCTCGTTCCTTATCTATAACTTTATTTAAATCTTTAGAAAATAATACTATGTCAGCTAATACAAAGCCAATATTTAAAGCAATAGTAGCATTTTTTATAAGGCGAGCATGTTTAGTGGTTAAAGCAAATTCTGGTTTTCGTTGCAAAGCTAATTCATTGGCAGATTTATGTAATTGCATTGCATTATGTGCATCCACAAATTTATCCCTATCAAGAACTGCTCCTTGAGATTTTTCATCAGCGTAATTTAAAAGAGCTAAAACGAATAACAAACTCTGATAATCTTTTTGTGAAAATTTATCATCAAATCCTGAATATGCTGATGGCTGAAGTTCCAATCTAAGTTCTGGTCGTAATTTATCGTATCCAAGACGATTTTGCGCATCATACATTGATTGATAAAACGCTGGTAAAAATTCATCCGCAGAAAAATCTTGAAAAAATATATCGATATTTTTACTAATTTTTGCAAACAAATTCGATAATTTGTCAGCTGATTCTTTAGAAATCATATAATCTGCAAGATCATCATTACTTTCGATATCTCCATGTCGTTTTTGACTTAAATCCTTTATCAATTGTGCAATATCTTTAAAATCCGCCTCTTCAAGTAATTTTTCTATAATCGGTTTTAAATCTGGTTGATTAGTAACCAATTGCTGATCATGTTGATCAGAAATATCTGTTATCATTTTTAATTCATATTGTTAAAAATAATTATTTTCTAATAGTAAATTTAAAAAATTACAACATAATTTTAAAAAAAATTTTAAAAAAAATTCTCAAACTTAAATTGAAACAAACATTAAAATAAAAAATTGTAAATTAATTTTTGTTTAATAGAATTTGAAAAATTTTTTAATAACTTTTTAAAGCAATGCCACAATTTGAGTTATCTCCAAAAAAATTATATAAACCATTTAGCAATGATTTCAACAATCCCAATATCAAAGCTATGGTTCGGGATTATTATCGTAAAATACTCGCCGATGAAAAGGATTTTTTTACCACTACCATAATTTATGGCTTAGCAATTGCTATTTTAAGCCTTGCCTTACCAATTTCGGTGCAACTTTTAATC
>JBMSPZ010000102.1:0-5362 GCA_049423025.1 Rickettsiales bacterium | reverse complement strand
CGGAAATCATCAAAAATAATTTAGGATTATATTTATCGCAAAGATATCCAAAAAACGGAGTGATTAACATAAAGGAGCATAAAATTATTATATGATATTTTTCGACATCACCAAATGAATAGCCAAGCATCTGCATAATCGATTTTGAATAAACTGCAAAACTATAAATTGGTATGGTTATACACATAAAAATTCCGCAAGAAATGAAGAAATTTGCTGGATAATTTTTAAAAATAGTTCGCAATGGTTTTTGAATTAATTTATGCTGGGTTTGAGCTTTTTTAAAGGCTTCACTCTCTTCAAGATGACTTCTTAAATATATGCCAAGCACACCAATAAATATGCTGGAAACAAACGGAATTCTCCAAGCAAATTCTTGAATTTCACTTGCCGTAAAATAATGGTGAATTAATAAAGCCACCGCAGATGCCAAAATCATGCCAAGACCAATACTGGCAGTGGAAAATGAGCCATAAAATCCTTGTTGATTTTTTGGAGCTGATTCAACTAAAAAAGTTGATGACGCCGAAAATTCTCCGCCAAGCGAAATGCCTTGCAAGATTCGCATCAGAATTAATAGAATTGGGGCAAAGATTCCTATATGATTGTAAGTTGGTAATAACCCCATAATGCTGGTTGGAACGGCGATTAAAATAATGGATATGGTCAAGGAAACTTTTCTTCCAAAGCGGTCGCCAATATAGCCAAAGACTATTCCGCCAAGAGGTCTGGCAACGAAGCCTATAGCAAAGGCTGCGAAGCTAATCATGATTGAAAGATATTCGTCCGAAGTTGGAAAAAATAATTTAGCAAAAATATCGGCAAAATAAGCGTAAAGTAGGTAGTCATACCATTCAAGAGCGTTGCCAACTATGGCGGAAAACAAGATTCGTAATTTCATAAATTTATATTTAATTAATAGATAAATATTTTAAAGAAAAATTTTTTAAAAATCCTAAATATTTTTAATTTAATTTTAAAATATAAAAATTCGACTCCACCGCTTGACGCAATTCTTTATACCAATCTTTTTGATTTGAAGAAGTGTGATCAATTACTTGTACAAAAAAACGACATTGATTTTTTTTGCCATAATCAAGTAAAGATTTGGTTTGTTCCTTCATTTCTTTTGGTTGAAGTGGATTGCCAAAGGCAATATTTAAATTCAAATTAATTTGATCTTCGGTGCGATTTGGTAAATTATTATTTAAAATTAAAATTCCGTCATCGCGTAAATAAATATTGAAAATATATTCAGGTGATCCATTTATTTTAGCCCAACAAGGTGGAAAACCAATGCCTTTAACTTTGCGAATAAGGTGTAAATTTTGCCCTTCCAAATTGTTAATTTTTTTGGATAATGAAATTTTTTCATTGAGTAATTCTTTAAGTTCATTTTCTAACTTCATTTCTTTGGTAAGAACTGGGGCAACTGGCATAGCAAGTGGATTTTCAAGTTCCTTAACCTCGCTTTCTTGAATTTCTTTTTCCAAATCTTCGCGCATTTTTTGCAATAATTGATCTAAATTTACCTGTTCTTTCTCAGGCAGTTTATTGCGTTTCTCCACTAATTTTTTTATTTCTGGAAGTTTTTCTAAACCTTGAACAAGCTCTTCGGTAAGTGGTTGCTCCTTCTTTTCAATAAATTTTACCAACCTTTCGATACTCTCTTCATTTTTCTTATATTTTTCGACTTTTCTTTGTTCTTTTTTGATGAAAAATGAAAAAGCTAACAATAAAACAAAAATAATCATGATGGTTATTTCCGACATCGTCAGCCCCATAATTAAGCCTTTGCGATAGCTTTTATTGTCGGCATTAGACATAATTAATTATTTTGATTAGTGTTTGATTGATTTTTTTGGTCAATAATTTTTGCCAAATTCGAAAGACTTTGCGAAATTTCTTGAGTTGAAGCCTGAATTTTATTAATACTTTCTTCAAGTTTGGCGATAATTACCTCATTTTGTTCTAAAATTAATTTAGAGCTTTGCGAAAATTGTTCAGAATTATTGATTAAATTTTTTGCCAAATTTTCACGCACATCTTGGAACGATTCTTGAACTGAATTTTTTAGCGAGCGAGTGTAGCTATTGAAAGAAATTGAAGATTTATAAAGCTCATTAACTAACTTATTTGAAGTTTCGGCAACTTTAGTTTGCGCACTTTTTTCAATATCGTCGCTATCACGATAAAGCTGGGCAAAAAATACTCGAATAGCGATGCCAAAAATTGTTGACCATAAAGCTACACCAAAGCTTCCGATGATATTCATAATTTCGAATTCTGATTCTTTCGAGAAAGCATATAAGGCATAAGAAAGACTCGATAAGGTATATAAAAACCCGAGATAATAGCTATTATCGCCAATTTGATCTTCGCGAATATGGAATAATCGATTGCGATATGCCAAAAAAGCATAATAAATTATTAATGAAACCGATGTGAAGGTAATATATGCTTGCTCAATCTTGAAATGCTTAGAAAGCCAGATAAAACAAAATCCAAGAATGGCAAAAAATATAAAAAAATATCTTGGAATTTTGCTGATTGTTTGTTTTGTTATTTCGCCGTTATTCATTTTAGCCCTCAATTGGTAAAAATCTTGATACATTAGCACCTTGCGAAGAAAAAAACTCCATCCAAAAATCCCTTAATTGAGGAGTTTGGATTTTTCCAGTGTTTTCTCGGTGCAAGAAAAATAATTCAACATCAACATTTTCAAGATCGGATTTTACATGTTTATAATGCTCGGAGTCTTTGTATTGAGAAAAATTATAGTTGCTTTTATAGGCAGAAAATTTTGGGGTATTTTGCAATAAATCAGTCACCAAAATTAATTTTTTGTTAATAGCTTTATTGTTCAAAGGAATGAAAGAAGTAATGGCAACCGACTGAATAGATTCCATAATTGGTGATTGATTTAGCGAGTCGCGATTTAAAACATTATCTAAAATTATATCGAGATTTTTTTTGAATTTTTCCTCATATCTTCTTTGAATAATTTTTTTATTTTCGGTAAGCTGATTAGCATCTTCGGCGCTTCCTGGGTTACATAAATCAATCGATGGTTCCAAAATTTTATCGATAATTTTATCGACTGAAAATATTTGAATTTTATGAGTATTTTTTTCGAGATTATTGGCGATTTCCCAAAGTCTTGTTTTAAGTGATGCCTTTTGAATTAAGGATAATTTGTCGGTGGCGTCGATAATTATTACGGTTAATTTTTCTAGATTATGGGCACAAAAATTTTCTTTATTAATGGCCGATGATTTAGTTTGTTCTTTGCTAAAAGAAATAGCAAAAAATCCGATTATAATTCCTGCCATTGCAATTAGCGCTATAGCGGTTAGGTTGCCTTTTGAACCGCCACTTTTATTGTTCATTTGTTGGTATCTCATATTAAAAACTTAGTTGATATTTTTCGGTTGTTGAGCCATAAAAATTATTAATATTTTCGCATAATTTTTTATATTCAATCGATGAAGAATCTAGGTCATTTTTAAAAACCTGCAAAATACTTTCCATATCTAAACCAAGTGTTTCCAACTGTTTTTTTTCAATGGTATATTTTGGTGCGTCTTGCAATTGACGATAAAATTTTAACAAATAATTCACCACCTCTTCAAGATGGTTTAAATGTTGAGGCAATAGCTTTAGCCACTTTTTTTCGCGGTTATAAATGCTTTGTAATTCTTCAAAACGATAACGAATTTTCTCAAACTCTACGGTAATTACTTCAATCTTTTTGTTACGCAAATTTTCAAGCTCTTCTAAATCCAATAATTTTTTTTGCTCAAAAAAACTTAACATTTTGCGATATTCGCGGTCAATATGTCCATATTTTGGATAGGGTTCATCCATCTTAAAAAAATCAATTGCTGAAATCATTGAAAATGAAAAGCCAATAGTGAAGAGAAGCCATGAATCTACATCGCGAGGCAATGGATTGGCTAAAAAATTTGCAAAAGCTTGATTACTAACATTATCGGCAAGAGAAGCAAAAATTGCACGATATTGTGTTAAAAGTAAATTTAACGAAGCAATTAAAAAAAGTAATATTCCCGAAGTGATTATTCCAATTAATTTTATCGTAATTTTTTTATGCAATGCTCTTCTTGCGGTAAAATTTCCAAGTAGAAAACCAAAAAAAATATTTATAAAAGATGGGGTAATTGCCGTCATATATCCGCCAACCATTCCAAATTCATGACCTTTGGCAAAAAAACTTCCGCTCACCGCAACTTCTAGCGATAATAAAAATAATGCAATAGCATAATAAATAAATCGATTTGCAGGGTAGGTAGCAGGATAGTTGATGCCATTTTCTTGTTTGAATTTTTGCAAATAATCCTCATGTTCTTTAAGCTCTTTCTTTATGGTTTCAATTTCTTGGATTTTTTGGCGAGTTTTGATTTGAAAATCAATCGAGCTTTCCGAGGCAATCGAGCTAAATTTATCTTTATAATCGGTTGACATTAGATGCTTGATGCGTTCTTTATCGGCACTTTGGTTGGCATAATATTCATCATAATATTTTCTGGCTTCGTCATTTATGGTAAGAATTATTTTTTCTTCGACATGGTCATATTTATCAGATTTTTTAATGCTAGGTGAGGCTGAAAATTTGTTATTTATTTCTTCTTCGAGGCGAAGTTTTTGCTTAAGTTTTTCGGTATCAAGTTTCGGAAAATCTAGATCATATTCTTGATGAACATCTTGATTTTCTGATGCAAGATTTTGAATTTTAGAAATTAGATTCATTGGTAAAAATTTAAAAAATTAATCGGTATCATCTAATTAATCTTTTTTTGATTAATAAATGCAATTTTAACCTTTGTTTTGAGGTTGAATTTTTTAAATTTGATTAAATTTTGGAAATTGCATTGCGAGCAAGTTGATCGGCAATTTCATTATTTTCATTTCCGCAATGACCTTTAACCCAGTGCCACTGGATCTGATGTCGCGCCACTTCAATATCGAGAGCTTGCCAAAGCTCAATATTTTTTACAGGTTTTTTATCCTTGGTTTTCCAGCCATTATGTTTCCAGCCATTAATCCATTTGGTAATACCGTCCATAACATATTTGCTGTCGGTATAAATTTGAACTGAGCTAGGTTTTTTGATGATTCGTAAAGCCTCAATTACGGCGGTAATTTCCATTTGATTATTGGTGGTATGAGCTACTGCGCCAGAAATTTCTTTACGATGTTGACTAGTCATTAGGACCGCTCCCCATCCGCCTTTTCCGGGATTTCCGGAGCAGGCTCCGTCGGTGTAGATTATGATTTCATTTTGCGTTATTTTATTCATGGTGAAAAAAATTAAATTAGTTGAGTCTTTTAGATTTTATAACGG
>JBMSPZ010000101.1:0-5372 GCA_049423025.1 Rickettsiales bacterium | reverse complement strand
GCAAGATTTGTCGGCTAACATCATGTTAAAAATCTCAGTAGCTCTTGCTAAATCTCTCGAGGTAAAAGACATTTTGTCCATTTGAGAGATTATTGGTCGTGCATCAAATGAAGTGATGTCGATATGCTCTACTTGTTTTTTAAGCAAATTTTTTTTTGAAACTTTTTTATTTACCATAATTATGAATTATTTTTTTTAATATTTTGGTTTTCAATTTCTTGATACATTGACTCAATTGGCAGGTCTTTTACTTCGATTTGTAAGTTTTTGTTAAACCCATTAAATTCAGTTCTAATGCTTCGAGAATAAGCTCCAAGTTGAGCAATTTCAATGTAATCACCCGCTTGAATATTTTCAGGTAGATAAAATGGACCCTTCATGGTATCAAGCGAATCGCAGGTTGGGCCATAAAATCCAAAAGCAATTTTTTCCGACGAAAGCTTTGATTCATTTTTAATTCTAATAGCCTTGGTATGATAAATAAATCCCGGATAGCCTGCGTCAAATAAGCCACCATAAGTTCCGTCATTTATATAAAGCATATGGTTTTTTCTTCCTTCAACTCTAACAATTAACGACCCAGATTCAGCTACTAATGCTCTTCCTGGTTCGCACCATATTTTGCATTTATTTGATAAATTTAAATGCTCAATTGCATCAAAAATTTCATCAAAATAATAATTTAAATTTGGAGGAGTCATTGTTGGATAAACTGATGGAAAACCCCCGCCAATGTCAAGAACATCTATATTTACTCCAGAGTCCTCAAGAACTTCTTTAGTAATCATAATGGCATTTCTGTATTCAACTGGATCCATACATTGTGAACCAACATGAAAGCAAATACCAAGGTTTTTGGCGATGGTTCTAGCTTTTCTCAAAAGACCAGTTGAGTCGGATGGTAAAATACCAAATTTTCCAGATAAATCAATTGCGGAATGTGAATTTGGAATTGATAATCTGATGTGCAATCCAAGATCTTTTGCGCCTTTAGTGGCTTTAACGATTTTTTCTAATTCGTCAAAAGAATCTAAAGAAAAATCTTTTATTTTGAACTTGAAATAGGCCTCAGCAATTGATTCTGGCGATTTAATTGGATGCATAAAATACATCTTAACATTTTCATTACCAAATAACTCATCAATTAAATTTATTTCTGAAAGCGAAGCAACATCAAAATGCTTGATGCCATTATTAAATAGATGTTTTAAAACTTGACGATCTGGATTGCTTTTTACCGAATATAAAATTTCAGTAGGATTGTTATTTGAAACAAATTCTTTTTGAAAAAACTTTACAGCTTTTTTGATTGAAGCTGGTCTGATGCAATAAACAGGAATTGTTGGTAAATTGGCTTTAATAAAGTCATCTATCATTACAAGATTATTGTTCGAAGATAAATCTTCACTTGGTTTGATGGAGTGGTTATCTATTTTATTATTTTTATTGGCTTTTTTATTGCCATTGTGAAGATAATAAACTTTTGAAGAGACTCTTCGGTCATATTCTTGTTCTGGTTCCATTTCTTTTTAGTAAATTATAAATTAATAAAAAACAAAAAACTTATACAAATTTTTGAAAAAAAATAATAAGAGGGGCGGAAAGATAAAAAAAATTTTTTATTTGTCCACAAAAAAAATTAACTTTTTTAAAAAAACCGCTTTTTTTTTGGTTTTTTTTAAAAAATATTGAAAAAAAATACCAATTTAGGAATTTTAAAAATAATAATTTGATATAATTTTTTTAAAAAATTAACCTTAAAAAAAATATTAATCAATTATTAAATTTATGAAATATTATCGCAAACAAATTTGTTTATTTTTTCTCTCATTAATTGTGTTTTTTGCAAATCCAGCTCTAGCTCAAGATACCGCTAGCAATCAGCCAGCAGTTCAAGAAGATTCGACAAAGCTTTCGAACAAGGAATTAAGAAAGAAGCGCTATGAAAGTGCCAGTCCAGAACAAAAAGCTAAAATGGACAAGAGAAAAGAAATTTTAAAAAATTTAAGCAAAGAGCAAAGAGAGCTTTTAAAGCAAGAAAATGAGCGTCATCGTCAAGAGGTTAAAAAAATCACCGGATATGACCCTTCAGAAATTTAATAAATAATTGCATGAAAAAAATAATTTTATTTTTAGTTTTTTTGACCTTAGAAAATTCTTTTGCTCAACAGAAAATTTCAAACCAAGTTTCCACGGATAAAAAAAATAATAAACCATCTCCATATCAAAAATTTGATGATGCTGTTGCAAATCTTTCTGTGTCACAAAGAAAGATATTTCAAGAAATTAATAATAAATATTTTCAAGAGCTTACCAAAAATAACAACGAATATCAAAAAAAATATAAACAAATTTCTAACAATACAACGGTGGTCATGAATTTTTACACAATTTTTTCAAAACAGGAGCCTAAAGGCGGAAGAAGCGAGGTTGCAGAAGAAATTATAGTTTATAATCAAAAAATAGCTAAAGAGTTTAAAAGTCTTACTCCAGATCAGCAAAAGAAAATCAAAAAAGAAGCTATGATTTATCGTAAAGCCATGAACAAGGCTCAAAAAGAAAGGAGAATTGCCATGAAAAATTTGTTTAAAGAGGATTTTGAATCATTTAAAGAATCTGAAGATGATGTTGAAATTGCTAATGATGAAAAATTATTAGAGAAGGATTCGCCAAAATAATAAAATTAAAAAGAAATACATTTCTAATAGAATTAATTGGTGCTCTCGGCATGACTCGAACATGCGCACATGGTTTAGGAAACCACTGCTCTATCCCCTGAGCTACGAGAGCAAAATATTATTCTAATGAAGTCTAATGTAGCGCTTAATTTCATCGACTGAAAATTCTTGCAAATTTCCTTTTAATCGCAAAACCACCTCACCTTTTGGATTTACCAACCATGTTTCTGGAACTGCTTCAATATTGGCTATTTTTGTGAAAATTCCTTTGCTATCAACGCCAATTTTAGCAAATGGATTACCGCTTTGTTGCAAATATTTTATAGTATTTTCATCGATATCGCGCCAAGAAATTCCGTATAAATCTGCAATGGCTTCACTTTGAATTTTTAATAAAATGTCGTGTTCGGCATGGCAAGTCGAGCACCAAGATGCAAAGAAATTTATGATGGTGTATTTGCCTTTTAAATCTTTTTTGCTAAAATCTTTAGACTTATCATATAATTCGGGTAGCGAAAATTCTGGCAAATCTAATTTTACACTGATAAAATTAATATCCTCTTCGAGATCTGATTTGGAATTGTCGTTGTCGCCAGAGGCTTCTTGCTCTAGGCTTTCTTGACCTTCTATATTTTGTTTTTGGTTAAGATTGTAGATCGCAAAAGAAATTATATAAATAAAAAGCAGTAAAATGCCAAGAGGTATAAATTTTTTCATAAAATAATTTTTTAAAATGACAAATCAGTTTACATTTAATTTAAAGTCTCAAGATAATAAAGCAAGAAGAGGAGAAATAAATTGTTATCATGGCTCAATTCAAACTCCAGCCTTTATGCCAGTTGGAACTGCAGGAACGGTTAAAGCGATTAAGTTTGATGATATTATATCAACAAATTCTGAAATTATCCTAGGCAATGTTTATCATTTAATGTTAAGACCAAGTGCCGATTTAATTGAAAAAATGGGTGGTTTGCATAAATTCATTGGCTGGAATAAGCCAATACTTACCGACTCTGGAGGTTTTCAGGTGATGTCGCTTGGAAAAATTGCAAAAATTTCCGACGATGGAGTTGAGTTTTCTTCGCATATTGATGGCACAAAATATTTTTTGACTCCGGAAAAATCAATTGAAATTCAGCATCAGCTCGGCAGTGATATTACCATGATTTTTGATCAGTGCATAGAATATCCGACAACTTACGAAAAGGCTAAGCAAGCTATGGAGCGCTCTATAGACTGGGCTAGGCGTTCGAAAAATGCCTTTAAAAAGAGAGATGGATATGGTATTTTTGGAATAATTCAGGGGTCAACTTTTAAAGATTTAAGAAAAATTTCCGCCGATAATTTAATTGAAATTGATTTCGATGGATATGCGCTTGGAGGCTTGGCGGTTGGCGAAGGTCAGGAGCAAATGTTTGAGGTGCTAGATTATGCCCCAGATTTCTTGCCACAAAATAAACCCAGATATTTGATGGGAGTTGGAAAGCCAAGCGATATTGTCGGCGCTGTTGCTAGAGGTATTGATATGTTTGATTGTGTAATTCCTACTAGATCAGGAAGAACTGGTCAGGCTTTTACTCGCCAAGGTGTGGTTAATATTAGAAATGAAAAATATCGTTACGATAATTCTGCGCTTGATGAAAAATGTAATTGCTATAGTTGCAAAAATCACTCTAAAGCTTATTTGCGTCATTTGGTTCAGTCTAACGAAATTCTCGGCTCGATGCTACTATCTTTGCATAATATCCAATATTATCAAGATTTAATGAAGTCTATAAGAAAAAATATTGAGGAAAAAAATTTTGGATATTTTGAAAAAAATTTTAATTCCGATTTTGACTAAAATTTATTTATTTTGAATTTAAATGCAAAAAAATCTTAAAACTTATTTTTATAAAAATAAGATTTTTAACAAATATTTTTAAAATCAATCTTATCAAATTATTATGAAATCAAGAATTTTATTTAGCGCATTTTTATTTTTAAATCTTGGAATTTTTAATGCCATTGCTCAAAACAACTCCAAGCAAGCTCCCAAAACCCAGGCGGCTCCTAAATTACCAGTTTCAACTTCGGAAAAACCGCCAGAACAAATTGAGTATGAAAAAGCTTTTAAATCATTAAGTTCTGCACAAAAATCGAAATTTGACCAAGTTAATAGAGATTTCTTTAAAAAAATGATGGATGCCGTTAATAATTTAAATAACGAAGCCAATAGAATTGGAAAAATCTCTTCCCCATTGGCAATTATTAACAGAATATTTCCAAGTCATAATCAGCAAAATGCAAACTCAACTCCATATAATGAAAATTCAAACAAAACTTTCCAGCAATATTCTAAACTAGCTCCAAATCAGCAAAGATTAATCAAGCTTGAAATTATTAAATTTAGAAAAGCTAACAATCAAAACGAACAAGATAGGTCAGCTAAAATGAAAGCGATTTTCAAAAAAGATTTTATAATTTTTGTTGAAGATTTTCTTTAACCCTTTTAGATTTGTTAAAGGTGAAAAAAATTTTAAATTTAAATATTTATTATTCACTTTTATCCACGAATCAAATCCGACACTTGTAGCATTTAAAACAAGGTCTAAATTTTTCAATTCGATCAATTCATTGTAACCAGAAATAAAATTAAAATTCTTCAACTTAATTTTTTTTATAAATTTTTTTAATTTTTTTTGACTACGATTA
>JBMSPZ010000100.1:0-5378 GCA_049423025.1 Rickettsiales bacterium | reverse complement strand
GGGAAAATATTTTATATGGGCTTGGCTTTACGCCCGAAGATTTGCAAAAAGACCCAAAGAATTTTTCAGGTGGCTATCAAGTAAAATTGAATTTGGCAAAATTATTGCTGGTTGAACCACAAATGCTTTTGCTTGACGAACCAACTAACTACCTCGATATTCACTCTATCCGCTGGCTTAAAGAATTTTTAAAAGATTGGGATGGCGAGTTGATTTTAATCACTCACGACCGCGATTTTATGGATTCGGTGATCACTCACACTTTAATTATCCATCGCCAGAGTTTTAAAAAAATTCCAGGAAACACCAAAGGCGTGCGTGAAAAAATCGCCCAAGAAGAAGAGATTTACGAAAAAACTCGGGTCAATGAAGAAAAGCAACGCCAAAAAACTCAAGATTGGATTGATAGATTCGGCGCTAAGGCAAGCCAAGCCAGTCGCGTTCAATCAAGAGTTAAAATGTTAGAAAAAATTGATGTTAAAGAAAAATTAGACGACATTCAAAATTTAGATTTTAGCTTTAATCACAAAATTTTTAACAGCAAAGAAAATTTGATTGAGGTGGAAAATCTCAGCTTTGGCTATGACCCAAATTTGCGTTTAATTAATGACCTTTCTTTTAAAATTGCCAATGGCGAAAAAATTTGTGTTATCGGCAAAAACGGTAAAGGAAAATCAACTCTTTTAAAGCTTATAACCCGCGATTTACAGCCCTTGCGTGGCGATATCAAAATTAACAACAAAGTGGAAATTGGTTTTTTTGGACAAATGAATATCGACCGCCTTGATAAAAATTTGAGCGTTTACGAAGAGTTGCAAAGAGTCGATGACCGACTACCTCAAACCAGAATTCGCCAAGTTTGTAGCCAAATGATGTTTTCAAGTGATCTTGCCAACAAAAAAATTTCGGTACTTTCGGGTGGCGAAAAAAGCCGAGTAATGCTTGGAAAAATTTTGCTCAAAGGCACTAATTTATTGCTTCTTGATGAACCCACCAACCACCTCGATATGGAATCTTGTGACTCACTAAAAACCGCCATCAAAAACTTTGAAGGAGCAGTAATTATGGTTTCGCACGATGAGGGCATGCTCAAAGAAATTGCCAATAAATTGGTGGTTTTTGACGACAACAAAACCTTCACCTTCGAAGATTCCTACGACTTTTTCTTAAAACGCAAAGGGTGGATCGATAGTTAATTACTAAAATTTTATCTCTATTAATTTTGAGTTGATATTTATATTTTTAACATACTATAAATTTTAAATTAATTTATTTTATTTAAAATATATGCACAGCACAACAGATTTGAGTTTACAACCCAAGATATCAATTTTATTAATTGGTCAAGGTCATAGTTGATCCATTCCCAATTAAAACCGCTAAAAACATTTACGATTATTGTATAAAAAATGAAATAAATGTAATAGTCGGCTGATCTATCAAATATCATTTCTCAACAAAGTTTTTTTGGCAAATTTCTTAATATCTTCTTTGGCTATATTGATCAACCTTCTTTGATGCAACTAATTGTTTATTTTTCATGCCTAATAACTTTGATCATTGGCTTAAGAATTGCCAGAAAAGTTTAGAAAATTCATTATCTTAATAACATAAAATTTAGTAACATTGACAAATTTTATCATCTCAACACTAAGCTTAGTTTAACATATCTTAACAATTATCTTTAATTATAACAACTTTTGCAAAACTAAAACATAAGCAATAAAAAAATATTGAATTATATAAATTTAAGTTTTATTAAAAGTTTATTAAAAAATTTTTAATATTAGTATCTAATTAATTTAATTGAAACATGACACCTCTAAGTCTCGAAACGAATAGTCAAAGCCCCAAGGAAAAAATTAAAACTCATCAAGAATCTGAAGCTGAATTTCCTAGTCTTGAAGAATATATTGCAAGTTTGAAAGAACATGAAAGAAGTAAAAAAGTTTTTTCAACTGTTTTTTCTAATTTTGATTTACTCAATACTTTAGCTAGATTAACATCACAGCAAATTCTCAAATTAAGATCTGATGGTAAAAAAATTGATGGCATTCTTAGTCTTGGATCAAAATCCTCAAAATTACCTAATGAAACTGGTGATATAACTCCGTTCCAGGATTGCCTTGAAAGATTAACATACTACTACACCATCCAAGATGATCCAGAAAATAGTTTCAAAGTTGTCAATATCGGTTTAGAGGCAGAGGGTTATGAAAGTAGATCAGAAAAGTTTAACTATATTCAAAAGGTACAATTTATTCCTGCCGATAGTGAATCGCCAGATTTTCAAGAAGAAGCAGATAAAATACTTCCTAAGAACTGTAAGAATATTATTTTAATGCTTAACTTTCCAGAGAGTTTTGTTATTGGTTTAACTGAAGAATATATTAAAAGAGGTGGAAAATATATTGTTGGAACATGTTTAACTGAATTTTATCATGGTGTGCATTCTGATGCTGATTGTTACAAGGATTCTCCTAATTTTGCTTTACTAGAAGGAAAAAAAATACAAAACCAATCGGAATTTGAATGTAACGATGAAATTGAATTACCTGAATATTTAAAAGGATTAGATGAAGAATATTGCAATTATTATTATTATTTACTTAAAAATTCTTTATCAACATCAATTCCAATCTCCCCTGAATACCATAACTATAGATGTTTTAATCTCGAAGGTGAATTTAATCATGAGTTGTTTTTAGAAGGCTGGGAGCAAAGAAGCGAAAATGCTATCAAGAAATATACTGAGGAATTATTTTTACAAAAAAACCCCCCTGATCCCATGGGAAAAACATTTAGTAATATGAGTTTTGCATTTGTAAATAATTCTACGATGCCTGAACTTAATTTTTCTAATAAACTTTTTATTAACTCACAGCTTCTTAAAATAAATGCTTCTTCAGTAAATTTTTCTGAATCAAATTTTCGAGAATGTATTGCCAAAAACTCAGATTTTTCCAGATCCAACTTTAGCAAAGTAAGGAATTTTAAAGATGCTAAATTTTCTGATTGTAATTTTTATCAAACTAATTTCACTGGTGCCAATTTATGTTATGGCAACTTCACTAACATCTCTTTTCAAGAGGCAAATTTTACCAATGCCGATTTAAGTTTTGCAAAACTTAAAAATTGTGATTTTCGAGATGCAAATTTAACAGGCGTTGTTCAAAAATTAATTTCTAATAATGATTTAGATAATGCTCTTAAAATTATCTCTTTAGAATATTTATCAGCTGAACAAAAGAAACAAATTTTAAGTAGTTCTGATTCTTTGCCAAATATTAAAGATTGTATTAATGAATCTAAAATTAAATTATCTGATCGAACCGATTTCCAAAGCTTATTACAAAAAACAAAGCTTAATCAAATTATAAGTAAAATTGATAGCTTTGAAATTCCTAGATCCAATCCCAGATATACCCCTAGTGCAGACAAATTATTGTCAGAAGATAAATCAAAATTGCCCAATTGTTAATAAAAATTTCAAAGACTACAAATTGATATTTATAAGAACTAGGATCTTTTTAATATTTTTAGCAAAAAAATAAAATTATCGAAGTTAATTCAATATTTTAAATTGTTATAAGTTTTAAATATTATTAGATAAAAAAGTACCTTAAAAAAAATTAATAAAGCTATATTAATACAAAAAAAATTTTTAATTTAAAACCTAATTTATTTTATTAAAATATTATAATGTAATTTTTATAAAACATAAACTGTTTTAAAAAAAATTTAACAAGATTTATAAATTTTAGCTAAAAAATTATTTTTTACTTAAAATAAAATATTCAATTAGACCAGTCAAAACAGCGGTGATTATATGGCTAAATGCAACTTCAATCACAGTTTTAAAATTCCAATCATAATATTTTCCAACACACAAAATAGTTATTATTGCAAAAATAAGCCAGTTGCGTGGACGAATTAAAAATATTTTCCAGTAATTTTTATATGATTCTAAAGAGTGCTCATGATCTGCTCTAAGTTTTTGTCTTCTGGCAAAGAGTTCTTTATCAATTTTGCTAGACATTGTCGATCAAGCCAAGCCAGAAAGCTCTAACCTCGGTAGCTCTATTGGAAACGCCAAATATATCAGAAATTTTTTGAATATTACCCTTGGCTTCTTCAAAGATTTTTTTAAATTTATATTGAGGCATCAATAATTCGCCAGCAAAATCATTAGCTTCTCTTTCACGATTTAATTCTTGCGAAGAATATTGATGATATTCATCAAATCTATTTTGACAGCCTTCATGCAAAACATAATGACCGATTTCATGAGCAATGGTAAATAAATTTCTAGTTGCAGGATAATCGTCATTAACAAAAATAGTTTTACATTTCGAGTCGTAATATCCTGATTTTCCTGATTCTAACTTGACGAACTCAACCTTGAGACCAAGCTTATCGCAAACTTCTCCCACGGGGAAAACTTCTGAGTCTTCAAGCTTACTAAAATCATTTTCGGGGTATTTTTGGGCAATTTTGTCGAGAGACAAATTTTGATATTTTTTCATATTATTTTTTTTGAATTTGGTAGCATCAATTATTATGAAACAAATTTTTTTTGTTTCAAACCTTTTTTAAAAAAAATTTTAACTAAAAAATTAATTTTAAAATACTAGAAACACAAGCCCAGCCAAGCTCCCCCGCTTTACGGGATTACACCCCTACATTAATTTTTTGATTAATTTTAGTGAAAAAAACTATTACAGGGGTGTAAGCCCTCTTGCTTAATAAAGCAAAATTTTCCCTCTGACAAAATTAGCGGTCTCATCACCCTCCCCTTGTGCGGGAGGGTAAAAATTCCTGTGGCAAAATTAGCGGTCTCATCACCCTCCCCGTGCGGGAGGGTAAAATTTTCTGCAAGAAAATTTTGGGAGGGGGAATTAACATTTATCAAGGAAAATTTTGATATTTTAAATTTATATTTTTTAAAAATTGATTTTTTTATTAAATATTTATTTTTCAAATTATTTGGAGTTTTAATTATAATCCCTTTGCCCCCTCCCAAAATTTTTTTTGTTAAAAAAATTTTACCCTCCCGCACGGGGAGGGTGATGAGACCGCTTTTTTTGATAATTTTTTTGCCCCCCACGACTCAAAGAATTTAACTACCGTTAAATTCTTTTCGTCCGCTCCCTGCGTAAAGCGGGGGAGCTAAGAACCGCTTTCGTTGCGAGTATATTTCAACAATGGTATTTTTCTAAATTACTCGAAAAATTAATGTAGGGGTGTAAGACTTTTTTTAGGGGGGTTGCGAATAACTCAAACTGCGGGAGATAAATCAACTCAAGTGCCAACTTCACCACATTTCGGGGGGGTTCCGAATTAAAAATTATTTTAATATATATCAAAAAAACTTCCAG
>JBMSPZ010000099.1:0-5522 GCA_049423025.1 Rickettsiales bacterium | reverse complement strand
TAGAAATTGCGGTAAATGGATATTGATTTTTTCCTGCATAAGCAACTTTAATTTCACTACCATTTGGTAAAATAACTTTTCCAGAACCTTGGTTATGTAGAAAAAATAAATCAACTTTATTATCAACATATAAAAGCTCTAATTTTTGACCATCAAGAGCACCAGATTCTATGTCTTGTCGAGTCAAATTGATATATGATGTTTCCACTTTTGGTTTGGCATAAATCGGATATTTATATTTTTCGGTTTGCACAAAACTACCATATAAGGTTGGCTCATAATAGCCGGTAAATAAGCCATCATCATCTCCATAAGAATTTTCAACTGAGAATAATTTAAACCAGTTTTCAAAAAAATTCTTGGTCTGTTTTTTGCTCATAGTTTTAACCACTTCAGCAATATCACAAACATCGCGGTAATCTTCGGGGGTTGCATCAAAGAATTTACCATTTAGAGGTTTATTTTGAGGCAATTTGCTAAATTTTCGACATGAATGTAGGAAGGTTTGTAGTGCCAATTTATGATCATCATTTTCCCAATCCTTAAGAACTTTAAAATCTTGCTCATATAACCTAAAATTTCCAACATTTTTTATGTGAATTTTTTTGCTAAAAAGACAGCTTGATAAGAATAATAACAATAAAATATTAGCTGTAATTTTTAGCATAAATGATTTTCTTTTTAAAAATTGAAATAAAATTTTGTTTGAGTTTGTAGTATTTTTAGTGTATTATTTATAATTAATCTTTTTAAAATATTTTTTTTAAAATACAAAATATTTTTTCACAAATTTTAATAAAATTATTATGTCCCTAAAATGTGGAATTGTTGGATTGCCAAATGTCGGAAAATCAACTCTCTTTAATGCACTTACTCAAACAGCATCAGCGCAAGCTGCTAATTATCCTTTCTGCACGATTGAACCAAATATTGGAAAGGTTGATGTTCCTGATGATAGGCTTGAAATTTTAACAAAAATTGCTGGCTCCGCCAAAATTATTCCTGTCCAAATTGAATTTGTTGATATTGCGGGATTAGTTCGTGGAGCAAGCAAAGGGGAGGGGCTTGGTAACCAATTTTTGTCACATATTCGTGAAGTTGATGCCATAATCAATGTTGCCAGATGCTTTGAAGATGAAAACATCACCCATGTCGAAAATTCTGTAGACCCAATTCGTGATTTAGAATTAATTCAGCTGGAATTAATTCTAGCAGACCTTGAAAGCCTAGAAAAGCGATTACCTAATCTTGAAAAAAAACTAAAAACCGAAAAAGATGGTGAGAAAATTATAGAAATTACCAAAAAAATAATTGAAATTCTTAAACAGGGAATGCCAGCAAGCTCATTTGAAATAAAAAGCCCTGAAGATGAAAAAATAGTTAAAAATCTACAAATAATTACATCAAAACCACAACTTTATGTTTGTAATCTTAAAGAAAGCGAATTAACTGGAAACAAACACTCAAAAGCTGTTGAAGAATATGGTTTAAAAAACAAAATTAATGTTTTAAAAATTTGCGCTCAGGTTGAATCAGAAGTTGCTTCACTTGAAACCATAGAAGAGAAAAAAGAATATTTAGAGGCTCTTGGGCTCAAAGAAACTGGCCTTTCACAAATTATAAAATCCTCTTTTAGACTTCTTGATTTAATTTCATTTTTTACAGTTGGACCAAAAGAATGTCATGCTTGGATGCTTAAAAAAGGTTCAAGCGCTCCAAAAGGGGCAGGGGTAATTCACACAGATTTTGAAAAGGGTTTTATTCGTGCCAAAACCATTTCTTACCGCGACTATGTTGAATATAATGGCGAAGAGGGCGCCAAAAATGCGGGCAAGCTTCGCGATGAAGGTAAAGAATATATCATTCAAGATGGCGATGTCTTGCATTTCATGTTTAATAATTAGCTAAATAATTATCACTTTAGCTTTGCATTTAAACTTTTCTTAAAAATTGCTGTAGAATTTATTTTTTTTTGCAATATTCAAAATTTTTTCACCACTATTTTAAAGTATAAAAAAACTGATTTTTTCATAGAAACTTCTTAATATAATCCCAAGCCTTTAATTTCAAGGCTCCATCTCTTTGCATTTTATTTTTTTGCTTTATTTTTTAAAAATCGAGTTATCGCCTTCAAGTCTTGATTTTATTGGCTTGATTGATATTTCCTTAAGTTATCAAAAATTTAAAAATAATTAAAAAAAATCCGAAAAAAATGGAGGCTTGATTTTATTGGGTTGAGCGGGGTTTTTCTATTTATTTTCTATTTATTTTCTATTTATTTTCTATTTATTTTGCAAAAATTTCCAAAGCGAATTTCTATCATTTCCAAAATTTTTGATAATATTTTTTTTTATTAATTTTGTTAAAATGTTATTAATTTTCATAGCCTTCTGCTTTTCATTCAAAATTCCAGGCAAGTATTTCCAAACCAAATCATTTATTTGCCTTCTGTTTTGCCCATTTGGAAAATTTTTTAAATGTTTAATTATAAAATTACTAATTTCCTCATCGGAAAAGCCTTTTTTTTCGGTATGTTCAACCTCTTTACCCAATATTTCAGATACCTTAGCTGATAAAATATAATTCGGTCTTCTGCCTTCGATTAATTTCTCTTTAGCGAGCTTTCTCGCTTCATCTTCATCAACTTCCGCACCTCGATTTTTCTGAATTTTATCTAACATGATGGTTTTATAAAATTCCATATCACCTTTGTTTATCAATATCTCGGTAAATCTTTTATCGATTTCTTTGCCATAAATTTCTAGTTTAGTTTCATCAAAATCATTATTGTAAGAATAGGTTGGAAGTGGAAAATATTTTTTTCTTTGAGTTTCATACATGGTTTTAACCCCAGATCCAAGTTTATCAATCATCCCAAACTCTCTCATCGCATCAACTAAGGCTTTATTTCTATATTTGCTCGCCACGGATTTTATATCCAAAACATAATCTTCCGCCTTACCGTCGTAAAAATTCCCAGCATTTGTAAATATTAATTTATCAATTTTTTCTACAATTGTTATTCTTTTGCCAGCAAAATAATCTTGATGAGCGATGCAATTATGAACAGCTTCGAGAAAAACTTTTTGATCATATTTGTCAACCTCTCGAGCGATTAATTCATTTGCTGGATAAATTTTATATTTAGGATTTCTAATCATGCTCCAAGCTTCAGAAGTTGATAAGATTAATGGCAGTGAAAAATATTGTGAAGCTTTTTCCTCAAGAGTGTCTAGCCTCCAAAGAATTTCTACCGAATCGCTAGAATTTTTTAATTTATAGGCGCTTTCTTTTTTTCCAAGCAAAACCAAACAAGCATTTATTAATTTTGAATCTTTTATCAGACCAACCCTTTCTAACAGGGCTTTGGTGCTCCAATTTTTTATATTTAATTTTGGATTTTTTTCTTTGTAGCGACTTATTGCCAATTTTAAAGCTTGATCATCGAGGTCATCGATGTTGGCATCATCGACTGCAATTGCCGACCAATCATCTCCAAATAAAGCAATTTTTTTATAAATTTTTTGATAATCATCAGATTTGGCAATAGATTTATTAGAACTTCCCACTCTATAAAAAGATTCATATGCATCTGTTTTTTTATTTTTAAAACTAGCAATTTTTGCTTTAGTACAAGGAATTTTATAAATAGTAATATTTTTTTCTTTATACTCAAATTTAAAAATTTCAAAATCATGAGAATTGCCAAATACTTTAGAAATTCTCTCTTTTAATTTTCCCTCCTCTTTATTTACTGTGGTACCACAAATTTCTCCATCGTCACTAACGCCATAAACCAAATAGCCAAAATCTTCTCCCACCATAGTTGCGGAGTTTGCAAGAGCTGAGTAATATTCAAAAAATTTATCTAATATAAAATAATCTTTTTTAAACTCAACATACTCGCATTCTCCTTTTTTTAGCAAATTTTCTAATAATTTTTTTAACTCTTTTTCATTCATAACTTCAAATCTTAATATTTGTGGTGAAAAATTAAAGAATTAAGCGATTTTTTGACCAGTTCCTGCCCAATCTTTAACGAAAGTTTCAATACCCTTATCGGTAAGTGGATGCTGTGCTAATTGTTTAATAACTTTAGCAGGAATTGTTGCAACATGCGCTCCGAGCTTTGCTGATTCAACAATATGAATTGGATTGCGTACCGAGGCCACCAAAACTTGCGTTTTAAAATTTTCGTAATTGGCGTAAATTTCACAAATTTCACCGATTAAATTTAAGCCATCTTGCCCGATATCATCAAGTCTGCCAACAAAAGGTGAAACAAAAGTGGCACCCGCTTTGGCAACAAGAATTGCTTGAGCTGGCGAAAAACACAATGTTACATTAGTTTGAATCCCTTTGTTAGAAAAATAGCGACAAGCCTTGATACCATCCATCGTCAATGGCAATTTTATGCAAACATTTTTAGCGATTTTACTCAAAATTTCACCTTCACGGACCATACCATCATAGTCAGTTGAGGCTACTTCAGCACTTACTGGACCCTTAACTTCAGCACAAATTTCGGCAATAACCTCTTGGAATTTTCGACCTGATTTGGCAATTAAAGTTGGATTAGTTGTTACTCCATCTATTAAACCAAATGAATTTAGTTCCTTAATTTCAGAGATTTCGGCGGTATCGATAAAAAATTTCATAAATATTTTTAATTTAGATTGGAAGAATTTAATTTATAATTTATTATTTTATAAAGAAAATTCATCAATTCAACAAAATAAATAATGTCTGAAATTTTTGCACAAATCCTAATTCCAAATGCTTTAAATGACGATTTTACCTATCTTGCTGATTCCAAAAATAATGTTGGTGATGTAGTTTTGGTTGAATTTGGTAAACAAAAAATTTGGGGATTGATTGTGAAAATTAGCGATAATTTTCAACATAATTTTGATAAAAATAAAATAAAAAAGATTTTAGAAACTCATCATTTAATTAAACTAAGCCCTCAGCAATTGAAATTTATTGAACAAATTGCCAGCTATAATTTGGCGAGCAGAGGTTTAGTTCTAAAGAGCTTCATCGGCATTCTAAACTCGGACAAAATTAAGAAGGAAATACAACCCTTACAACAAATTTTTGAAGAAAAAAAATTAAGTTTAAAAGAATTAAGCCCCTCACAATACAATGCCTATGAAGCAATAAAACAATGCACAAACCAAGCCGAAACCTTCTTGCTTCAGGGGGTTACCGGAAGTGGAAAAACCGAAATTTATTTTGCAGTTATTGCCGACATTCTAAAAAAAAATCCCGATGGACAAATTTTAATTTTGCTACCAGAAATTGCTCTTACCTCACAATTATTAAGCAGATTCAGCGATCAATTTGGATTTACTCCGGCATTATGGCATTCCAAAATATCAAAGTCTCAAAAACGCGAAATTTATTATGCGGTTGCCACTGGGTCATTAAAATTAATGATTGGGGCAAGATCGTCATTATTACTTCCATTTAAAAATTTAAAATTAATCGTAATTGATGAAGAACATGATAATTCATTTAAA
>JBMSPZ010000098.1:0-5536 GCA_049423025.1 Rickettsiales bacterium | reverse complement strand
AAAATTTTCAGTTGAATTTTGACTAATTTCTGCAGTTGAAGCAAATAAAATTTTGGTTAAATCATTGGCCAAATTTTTAGGAATATTATTTTTAATAGCGATTTGTTCTAAAATTTCTTGCAACAAAAAAATTAAAGCAGGACCGCACCCATAAAGAGCGGTATAAATATGAAATAACTCCTCATCTTCAATAAAAAAAGCTTTGCCAAAATTGTCAAAAATTTTTTCAATAATAATTTTATTTTCCTTACTTAAATTTTTTGAATAAAGTGGAACAATTGATTTATTAACCGCTATGCCAAGATTTGGCATTGAGCGGATTATTTCGGCGTTTTTTCCAAAAAAATTTACAAAAAATTCATAATTTTTACCCGCCATTATTGAAATAAAAATGGTTTTAGGGTGAAAAATATTTTTTTTAGAAAATTCAGTTAAAATTTTTGCAGAATTTTGTGGTTTGGTGCATAAAAAAACAATATCGGCTTGATAATTTTGGTCAATATCGTTTAGGTGGTGAATATATTTGAGTTTAGGAATTAAATTTTGCGAAGTCGGTTTTAAAATCAATAATTGTTTTGAATCTAAAATATTATTTTGAAGCAAATTTTTTACGATAATTTGCCCCATTTTTCCACAGCCTAGAAAAAAAATATTTTTGTTATTCATTTTTTTACGCCTTTCTATCCGCAATTGCTTGTTTAATTTTACCAATAGCTTGTGCTGGGTTTAAGCCTTTTGGACAGGCTTGAGCGCAATTCATAATGGTATGGCAACGATATAATTTAAATGGATCTTCTAAATCGTCAAGTCTTTCTGCCGTTGCCTCATCACGAGAGTCGGCAATCCATCTTTGAGCTTGTAATAAAATAGCTGGTCCAAGATATTTGTCGCTATTCCACCAATAGCTTGGGCAAGATGTTGAGCAACAAGCGCATAAAATACATTCGTAAAGACCATCAAGCTTTTCGCGTTCTTCTGGCGATTGTAGACGCTCTTTATTTGGATTGCTTGGTTCAGAAGCTTGAAGCCAAGGTTTGATGGATTTATATTGTTCGTAAAAATGTGTTAAATCAGGAACTAAATCTTTGACCACAGGCATATGTGGCAATGGATAAATTTTAATTACATTTGATTTGCAATCAGAAATCGATTTGGTGCAGGCTAGGGTGTTGCTACCATCAATATTCATGGCACAAGAACCGCAAATTCCTTCGCGACATGAACGGCGGAAGGTTAAAGTTGAATCTTGTTCGGACTTCATTTTAATTAGGGCATCAAGCACCATCGGACCACATTTGTCGAGGTCAATTTCGAAGCGGTCAATATGTGGATTTTTCTTTTCAATATCTTCGGGGTCATAGCGATAAACCTCAAAAACCTGAATATTTTTGGCGCCTTCCTCAGCTTTAAAAGTTTTGGAATTTTTGTTATCTATTTTAGAATTTTTTGGTAATGTGAATTCTGCCATAATTGTTGAATTAAAATTAAATTAATAAACTCGTTTTTTTGGAGGAAATGCTTGAACCTCGTTAGTTAAAGGCTTTAAGACCACTTCGCGATAATCAATTTTAGTGTTGGCTTTTTCATCGCACCACATAATGGTGTGTTTTAGCCAATTATCATCATCCCTTTCCTTGAAATCATCTCGCGCATGCGCTCCACGGCTTTCTTTGCGGTTTAAGGCGGAAGCAATAGTGACCATTGCTTGCGAACGCAAATTATCGAGTTCAAGAGCTTCAACTAAATCGCTATTCCAAATCAAACCACGATCACTAACTTGAAGATCTTCAAAGCTATTGAAGATTGCTTTCATTTTGTTGGCACCTTCGCTTAAAGTGCTTTCTGTTCTAAATACTGCGGCATGTTTTTGCATGCAATCTTGCATTTCGCTACGAATTTTTGCGGTTGGATTTGAACCTTTGGCAAAACGAATTTTATCGAGGCGATGAATAGCATCTTCACCGACATTGCTAGTAAAATCTTGATGTTTTGAATTTGGTTTAACTAATTCTTGAGCGCGAATGGCGCTGGCTCTGCCAAATACAACTAAATCAAGTAAAGAGTTTGAGCCAAGGCGATTGGCGCCATGCACTGAAACACATCCTGCTTCGCCGATTGCCATTAAACCTTCAACAATTTCAGTTTTGCCATTTTTAATATTCAAGACTTCACCCTTATAATTGGTTGGAATGCCACCCATATTATAGTGAACTGTAGGTAATACTGGAATTGGTTCTTTAGCTACATCAACTCCTGCAAAAATTTTTGCAGTTTCAGAAATTCCAGGTAATCTTTCGTGTAAGACTTTAGGGTCAAGATGATTTAAATGTAAGAAAATATGATCCTTATTTTTGCCAACACCTCTTCCAGCTACAATTTCCATAGTCATTGCTCTTGATACCACATCACGACTAGCTAAATCTTTGGCACTTGGAGCATAGCGTTCCATAAATCTTTCGCCTTCACTATTGACTAAATATCCACCTTCACCGCGAGCACCTTCGGTAATCAAGCAACCTGAGCCATAAACTCCAGTTGGGTGAAATTGCACAAATTCCATATCTTGTAAAGGCAAACCAGCTCGAAGAACCATTCCACCTCCATCTCCAGTGCAAGTGTGAGCTGATGTTGCTGAGAAATAAGCTCGACCATAACCACCTGTTGCCAAAACAACTAAATGTCCCTTGAAGCGATGAATTGTGCCATCAATTAAAGAAATTGCCATTACACCCTTACATACTCCATCAATCATAATTAAATCGATGGCAAAAAATTCAATAAAAAATTGCGCCTTATGTTTAAGTGATTGTTGATATAATGTGTGCAAAATCGCATGACCTGTTCTATCGGCGGCTGCGCAAGTTCTTTGGGCAGGTCCACCCTCGCCATATTGTTTGGTCATTCCACCAAAAGGGCGTTGATAAATTTTACCTTCTTTAGTTCTTGAAAATGGCACGCCATAATGCTCAAGTTCGATAATAGCATCTGGTGCTTCTTTACACATATATTCTATAGCGTCTTGGTCGCCAAGCCAGTCTGAACCTTTGATGGTATCAAACATATGCCATCTCCAATCATCTTCGCCCATATTGCCAAGTGCTGCTGAAATTCCTCCTTGAGCTGCAACTGTATGCGAGCGAGTTGGGAAAACTTTGGAGATACAAGCAGTTGATAGGCCTTTTTGTGCCATACCAAAAGTAGCGCGAAGACCCGCTCCACCAGCTCCAACAACTATAACATCAAATTCGTGATCGATAATATTATAATTTGCAATTTTTGATTCGTTCATTTTGAATTAAATTAATTTATTAAATGTAATTTTAAAATAGCCAAAACTACTGCAGTAGCTGTAGTGATTGAAATAAAATTTACCAACATAATGTAAAAGTGAATTTTAGCCTTATTGGTAACATAATCTTCGATGATAACTCTCATTCCAAGTGATCCGTGGTAAAGCGAGGTTGTGAAAAGCAAAATCGCCATAAAAGCATTAAATGGATAAGCAAAAAATACAGGCAAATATCCAGATGGGTCAAGAGCAATTTCAACTAAAGACAGAACCAACCAAACAATTAGTGGAATTAGGGCTACTGCACTAACTCTTTGAACAAGCCAATGATGAAAACCAGTTTTGGTCGATGGAGCAATTTCAATTTTTTTCATATTAAAATAATTTTAAATAAATGGTTAAAGCAATGGTAGAAATCGTTAGAATTAATGTAGTAAAAATTACGATATAACCAGTTAATTTGGCGGTTTTTAAATTAAAACCTTTGCCTATATCCCAAAATAAATGGCGAATACCATTACAAAAATGATAATAAAGTGAGAAAGTTAAAGCTATTATTGCACCATAAAAAATAATGTCTAGAATTAGCATTGAAAGGCATTCGCAATGTTCTTTTTCAGAAATTGACCCAAAAGAATAAGTGTAATAAACTATAAACCATGCAATTACTAATACCGAAAAAAATAACATAACGCCAGTTAATCGATGAAGAATTGAAGTAATTGAGGAAATGTTCCAGCGGTATATTTGTAGATGTGGCGAGGTTGGTTTCGATGATTTGTGATTATCCATATATTAAATAAGTTATTTAAAAAAATTAAATTTAAAATAATTTTATAATCAGTAATTGATTTTAACAACAAAAAAATAAATAATTCTGCAAAAAAAATTAAAATAAAATGAATCAACCAAATTTAGAATCAAAAATTATCTTTGGAATTGGCTCTAATCTTGGAGATAGGGCACATAACATTGACTTGGCAATTGACAAATTAACACAATATCTTCAATTGAAAAATCTAAAAAAATCATCGATTTATGTCAATAAGGCAATGCTTCCAAAGGATGCCCCACATAATTGGGACATCGATTTTTTCAATATTGCAGTTTTGGCTTCAATTAATTTACAAAATTTTCAACCGCCAAAAATTTTGCAAATTATAAAAAAAATTGAAAATGAAATCGGACGAACCAACACCCAATTTTGGGCACCTCGCGAGATTGACATTGATATTTTGGCAATTGATAAAATATTTTATCAAAGCGAAGAATTGATAATCCCTCATATCGGCTTGTTTGACCGCGATTTTTTTGTTAAAACGGTTTGCGAAATTGACGAAGATTATTTTCTTGAATTGAAGAATCATTTTAAGAGATAGCACAGAAATTTTTGGGTTGCGGATCGCTTTTAATAGCGCTTGGTTTTATACTATGATTCGGTCGCTCTAAATCTAATAACCCAATACCTTCGGTTAATTCAAAACTTCCCCTACTTGAACGAAACATTGGTGTTTGTGGTTGCGAGCCAGCTTGAGATGAGCTTGATGAAATACTTACTCTTCTTGATGCTAAGCTATATATTTTTTTCATTTCTTTATCGAATATTTCTTTTTCATTTTCATCTAAGCAAGTTCTAAATTTTTCCAATGTTTCATCGAAAATTTTTTTACAATCTTCGGAATTGTTTTTATTAGAATTAAGTTTTTCCATAATATGAAAATCGCTTTTCAAAGAGAATTTGTCAATATTTTTAAGCAACATTAATGTTAGTTCAATTGGAGGTTGATTGATTTGAATTAATTCCATAAATCTTATTTTTTCGGCATTTTTTATTTCTTGTTGGTCTCCATTAAATCGCTCTTTAATAATTTCATAAAGTTCAAATATTTTTCTATTGTGAGGTGAGTCATAAATTAATTCTATAGCCCTTTTAATATCTGTAATTTCAGTGACCAAATTATCTTTTTTTTCAAAAATATTTTCAAAACATTTGCTTTCGTGAATTAAAACTTCATTATTTGTTGAATTCATATAATGTTCAAATATCCTTTCAAGGCTATTTCTTGGATCGCCATTATATTTTATTTTTGGTTCAAAAATAGGAAGAGTTAAGGGGGGATTTTGCATTTTTTTATTTATTTTAGATTAATAAATATTATTACAAAATTTATTTATAACTAAAAAAAATAACTGTCAAGAAAAATTTTATTTAATTTTTTCTTCAAGAATATCGGCATCAACCATCAT
>JBMSPZ010000097.1:0-5580 GCA_049423025.1 Rickettsiales bacterium | reverse complement strand
TTTTATTTAATAATATTTTTTTATATAAAATTTCATATTTTTCTGGATAAATTAGGGCTGTTTGATGTCTTAATGCCGGAGAGCGTTCTAGTAAAAAACTTGTTATTTCAGTTTTTCCAATTGCAACAGATACACCAATTGGAGATAGTAATATACCATTTTCAAGATTTTCAGCGGGATAGGTAAGTAAATTTGGCTTTTTACTTAATAAAAATTTAACCATTTCAAGATTATCATTTATAATGGCTATACCAATTGCCGTCCTTTTTTTGCCATCATTAAATTTTTGCGAACAACTTTCAATTAAACTCGGATTATCCTTAATTAAAAACTCAATTACTTTACGATTGTTTTTTGTAACGGCAACCGCAATTGGACTTAATTGCGAATCAGGATGTTTTATGGCGGTTTTATAATTAAGTTGAGGGTTTTTTTCTAATAAAAATTTTACTAATTTAGGTCTATTAAGTGCAATAGCCATAGCAATTGGTGATAATTCGTTTCGATTAGCCATTTTGTATGCAGTTTGCTCTGATAATGGCGAATTTTCTAAAAATAGCGATCTAAAATTTTCATCGTTAATCAAATCATCTTCCCCAAGAAATTTAATCATAGCACCAACTATAGAAATTTTACCATCATTATGATTAATATCGCATTCAAATAATTCAGGGATATTAGAGGCGTTATCTTCGATTATTTCTTTGAAATAATTGATAGTAAGTTCACATTGTTTTTGTTCGGCTTGATAAAGTTTTTGAACAATTTCAATTTTATTCATGTTTAAAATAAATTAATTACTATAAAATATAAGTAAATGATTTATATAATTAATTCTATAATAATAAATAGTTTTTATATTAATTATGCAAAATTAAAAATATTATTTTAATTATGAATTTAAAAAAATTAAGATTTTTAAATAAATATTATTTTTTTAGGAATTTGGCGAGGTCTCGGATGTGAGAAATTGTGCTTATATTCATGTCGCCGAGGGACTTTTTTAAATTATCAAAATTCTTATTTTTTTCATTAGCTTTTGGAATTAAACAATTTTTAAAACCGAGTTTTTGTGCTTCTTTAAGTCGAGTTTCTAGATTGCTAACCATTCGAATTTCGCCGCTCAAACCAATTTCGCCAACGGCAATTGTTGACGAGGGAAGGGCGATGTCACGAGCCGAGGAAATCAAGGCACAGGCAACTGCTAAATCGGCGGAGGTTTCGATGATTTTTAAGCCACCAACTACATTTAAATAAACTTCCTTGTCAAATAAATTTAAGCCAAAGCGATTATTCAAAACCGCAATAATCATGGCTAATCGGTTTAAATCCCAGCCAACCACTGCTCGCCTTGGAGTTGGAATAAAGGACGGAGCAACTAAGGCTTGAACCTCAGCCAAAATCGGACGAGATCCTTCAATTCCAGCAAAGACGGCAGTTCCTGAGGTTTTATTGTCGTAAGAGGCTAAAAATAATTCACTTGGATTAGAAACTTCGGACAAGCCGATTTCATTCATTTCAAATACCCCAATTTCATTGGCGGGGCCAAAACGGTTTTTTATGGCACGCAAAATTCTGAAATGTAAATCCTTTTCGCCCTCAAAATATAAAACGGTATCGACCATATGCTCTAAAACTTTTGGTCCAGCGATTTGCCCGTCTTTAGTGACATGGCTTACTATTAGCAAAGTTATATTATTTTTCTTGGCGAAAATTGTTAATTCTCCAGCCGAAGCTCTAACTTGCGACACGGTTCCTGGAGCCGAAGATAGTTCCTCAAGATACATGGTTTGAATTGAATCAATAACAACAATGGTTGGCTTGACTTCGTCTTTGACGGTATTAATAATTTCTGCAACATTAGTGGTTGAGGCCAGTTTAATTGATGCTTCGTCGCATTCAAGGCGTTTGGCACGAAGCCGAACTTGGTCAACCGATTCTTCACCCGAAATATAAATTATGGAATTTTTTTGTTTAGCTAGACTATGAGCGGTCTGCAAAAGTAAAGTCGATTTACCAATTCCAGGGTCGCCCCCAATCAATATTACTGAGCCTTGAACTAAACCGCCTCCTAAAACTCTATCAAGTTCATTTATGCCAGTGGCAATTCTTGGGAACTCCATTGCTTCGCCATTCATGCTTACCAAATTAACTTTTCTGGATTTGCTGGTAGATTTTTTTACAGCTTTATCGTCTTCGAGGCGAGAAAAATGTGAAGCCCCACCTTCGGCGAACTCTTCAACTAAGCTGTTCCATGAACCGCATTCAGAACATTTACCTGACCACTTAAAATGAATGGCTCCACAATTTTGACAAGAATAAGCGGTTTTTTTATTTGACATTTAGTAGCGTAATTTTGGAATTGTGATATCAGAATTTACCATCACTACCATTCTAGTGCCTTGAGGAATTCTGATAACGGGGGTAGTGTCGATGGTATTTTTAACAACATTGCCAATCGTATCGAGGAAAATTTTAGATACATCATATAGAGCTTGATTGGCAGCATTGCCGATTGTTGTGGTAGTGCCTTGAGTAGCATTGACAGTGGTTGAAGTTTGAGTATTTCCACCTAAAATAGCTTGGGCTGTTGCCGTTCCTGCTACCGCCAAAACACTACTTAGCAAGGAATTGGCAATTAGAGAAGAGAATTTAGTATCTAAATCTCCCGGAATTCCAGCTCTGCCAAATTGGTCTGATGCAGTAAGTGCGATATTAATTGAAATTCCATCTGGTCGAAGCAATCTTGACCATGAAATATTGACTCTGCCTTGACCTCTTTTAACTTCTGAAGAATATGAGCCATAAATTCGTGAACCTTTAGGGATTAAGATTTCTTTTCCAGCCTCTCCATAAACATCCCTAGTGATGATACCACGAACATCACCTGGAAATTCGGTGTTGATGGCGGTTTCCAAAATGGCATTAATCATTTTGCCTTGGGCAATGGTGCGAGTTCTATCTTCAATCATTTCAATTTCAACTGCGCTTTCAGTTTTTTTGATTTTCTGACCCAAGGTTTCGCCAATTGAAATTATATTTTTATCTTGTCCAACACTATTTGCAGGGGATCCACCAGTTCTTTCTGAAAAAACTAAAATTGGCGAGTAGCGTGGACCAAATAATGCTTCATTTTCTTCCTCTGCTTTTTTTTCTTCAATTTCTTTGGTTTTTTTATCAAGTTCTTGTTTAGCTAAAAATTCCTCCTCCTTTTTTTTGTAATTTTCGGCGAGATCAAGCTTTTCCTTTTCGGCTTTTTCATTTTGTTCTTGTAATTTTTGTTCTAATTCTTTGATTTTATTGTCTAAAATTTTTATTTCTTCGCTAGATTTAGCAATAAGAATATCTTCTTCTTGTTTTTTAGCTAATTCTTCAGGAGATAAATCCTTGGTAGCATCTCCATTTGCATTAAGTGGAGAATTTTCTTTATTGGCTTCTTTGAAATTAATTGGCTCATCAATTTTAACCTCAGATGGAAGTTCTGGAATATCTGGAATTTCAGGTTTTATCTGCTTTTCCATTAATTCTAAATTTTCAATTTTTTCTTTTTTATCAACTTCGGTCAAATCAAAAATTGAGTTTTCTTCTGCTGGCGGAGCGATTGGAGCTCCCGGTTGAGCCTCGATTTCTTCTGGCTTAACTGCAATATCTGGAACCACCATCACTGGCTGTTCAGGTTTTATGCCACTTAAAAAAATATAATAGGTAAAGCCAATTAAAATTATCGATGCCGCAATAATTATAAAGGTGCTTTTTTTAGCTGAGGAAATATTATTGGCGCCAGTGTCTTTTATCTCTACAGGACTATTATTATCTTCATCTTCATTTTCAATTTCTTGAACTATTTGTTTTGGTGGTCTTGATTTCATGAATAAATGAATTTAGGTAATAATTTTTAATATTTTTATTTTAGCATAATCTTTTTTAAGAAATCCATAATTTCCTCAAAAACTAAAGATTTATTTTTACAATTTACAATTACATGATTATTAAAATCTAATAGGGTGAGTTTTTTGTTTTTTGAACTAATTAAATCATAAATTATTTTTCCACTAACTGGATTAACAACTGGGTCATTCTTGGCTTGAATTATAAGGGTTGGTTGAATAATTTTATATAAATTGTCTTTACAAATATTCATAAGTTTTTCTAATTCATAAACCCCTTTCAAATAATTTCTTGAATAATTAATATGAGGATTTTCTGGCTTATCATCGATATATTGGAATTGACCCGACTCAATATTAAATTTATGCAAAAGTTCGTTCCATAAATTTATACCTGGAACCATTTTGGTTTTGATATCAAGTAATTTTAATGCCGAATTAATGGAAATAACCGCCCTTAATTTAGATTTTTTTATATTTTTTTGAGAAGCGCTAAGAAGAGACAAAAGACCGCCAGTGGAGAATCCAACAATTATTAAATTATCAAATTTATTACTCAAAGCGCAATATCCTCTTTGTAAAGATTGATACCAATCTATCCATTCGCAATCTTGAAGGTTAATTGGGGCGGTACCATGTCCTTTGAGGCGAACATTGTAAGTGGAAATTTGGTTTTCATTGAAAAAATTTGCTAAATCTTCCATTTCTTTCGGCGCTGATTTATAGCCATGAACCAAAATTACAGCATAATTAGATGAGCATGAAACATTGTGAAATGGTGCCCCAATTGATTTATTTTTGGAGAAATTTTCATCAAAATATTTTTGAAAATCATTTTCGTAATTATTGTTATCAATTTTACAAATATTTTCAAAAACTAAATTCTTCAAATCATCATCTTTAATTTTGCAGACTCTTTTAACAATGCTATTTGCTGATTCTAAAATATCAAATTCTCGATATATAACCATCAATGTATTTTCAATTCTAATATGGTGAAAATCAATTTTCTTATTCAATTGAGTTTTATAAATTTGTACTTCGGTTTCTGAGATTTTGCCAATTATATTTTGCTTTAAAGCCAACTCAAAAACATCATCAAATTGGGTAAATTTTTCATCATTGAAAATACTAAAAATATTTTCTTCTAAAATTAGGTTGTGAAGGCGGAATTTTGCAGTTTTTGCCAGTAAAATTGCGCTGTAATAAATGATTCTTTTTAGATGATCGATATGTATTTTATTTTCATTAAAATTAATTAGGCTGGCGATAAATAAATGGTCAAAATTAATTTGAATATTCAAATAAACTTTTGCCATAAAATCATTTGTTAATTTTGAGCGATAATATTTGATAACAAAATTATTTTTAGTTTCATATTTTATAATCGGAATTTTGGATATTATTGATTTTGTTGAGCTAATATAATCTAAAATATTAATTGGGTCGCCAAAATTTATATCGATAATTGAATTCATTAAAATATTACCTTCAATTTCAAGCTCTTCGGAGATTTGGCTCGGCAAGTTTTTGATTAATTTTGAAGCAAGATTTTTGATATTATTTTCACCTGGACGAATTGGATAATAGGTGATGTTGACTGGAACAATATTAGTCTTAAGATTTTGGATTTTATCTATATCAAAATCAAAGCCAAAATTTTGTTTATATTCATCTATAATATTTTGATTAT
>JBMSPZ010000096.1:0-5636 GCA_049423025.1 Rickettsiales bacterium | reverse complement strand
TTTTGCCCCCCTTGCCATCTTTCAAGAATTTTTTACCCATACCCTTTGCCTGAATTTGAGTAAATCGAGCCAATCTTTTTTGTGTACTTTTTAAAGCCTCATTTAATTTTTTCATCATTTCAAGATAATTAAATGATTTAACATCAATATTTTCTCCAATCAAATTCGAAGTAATATCAGGAATTTGATCCATCATTTGTGCTAGTGCAAATAAGAATACCGCAGTTTTAATAATTAAAATTAATTTTACATTCAAATCTTCATTAATCAAAGCCTTAATGCCAACCAAACCTACGCCAAAAATTGCAAATGTTGAATTTTTATCAAAATCATTAAATCCTAAAATGCAAGCTGGGGTTGAATTTAGCGGATCGTACATTTCTTTTCTGAGATTTTTACAGGCTTCACTACTAAATAGAGCATTGCCATTTTCGTCAAGACAATGTTTTTCACATATTAACCTTCCTTCTTTATAAACAGCTTTATCAAACATCACATACTCGCTTAAAGAAATGAAAATTGCGATATAGGAAAATAAAATAATTGGCTGAAGTGAAAATGAGGTTAAATGATTTAACCAAGTATCAAAAACAGATTTGGTTCTTTCAAATAATAATAATGGAATAATAATTGGCGAAACAAATACATAAATTATTATAGCAATACAGCTAGCAATAAAAATATGCATTGCCCTTATAACCACTGAAATAAGGCATACAGCGAGGACTAAAATTGCGGTAAAAAATACGATTCCAATTCCTCCCGTAAAGAAAAAGGCAACAATTAACATCATTATTGTTGAACTTGAAAGCCCTGGACCAAAATTTAGATATTGCATAATTTTACAATCTAAAGTATCCCAAATCATTAAATATTTGGCATCAGCTGGATAAGAAACATTTGTTGCAGGAATTAAATTTCCGCTAGAGCTATATAATGCACCAAAATTACATTTTTCATTGGTTTGATCTTTTGGTTTAATCTTAAAAAATATCTTCGATATCTCCGCTGAGCCACTATATAGGCCATCAAAAAATACATCTCGCCATGCGGTGCCATTTACAAAATATATCACTATGGCAATTTTAATCAAATAAACCAAAATTTCTTTTTTGTTTTGAATATCCACATTCATCATCAAAATCTTTACCCCAAAAAAAGTTATTGAAATAATCAAAACACCGCTAATTACAGTTTTTAACCTAGATTGCAAAATTTCAAAATGCGATTTATTATTTACCCTATTTCCTTTTTTAAAGGCTCTGCCATTAATGGTCATATAGCTATCGCCAACACATATATGATTTTTGTTGCCATAGCTTCCATCCAAACATCTAGAGTGGCCCGCTCGATTGTAAAAAACATTTTCCATAGTCTCCTTAATGCATTGCACGATAGGTGCAGAGAAATGATTTTGAGAAGAGATATAATCAGTTCCATCAAGGGAAACGCCAGTGCCTTTACCATTTTGTGAATCGCCAATAAAATCAATGCAGGCTCTAGAATAATAGGCTGATAAAGTGCTATAATCAAAACTATAAGTTGAGTTATCTACTGCGGTGCAGTGGGTGTAGTATTGACAATAATTCTTAATTTTTCCTGCACTTGATTTAAAACTTGTATCGTTATTTCTAATATCTGATTTACAGCCATTGCCATTTGGATCGGTTTTACAATCGTCCTTACCTGGATTAAAGGGTATAAATTTTCCATCTTTAAAAATACCATCTTTTTCAAAATCTGGGAACGGCGTTCCTCCTCCAACTGAAAAATTAAATGGGCAAAAACTTGCAGATTTAGCGCAAATCAATCTTCTGTTAGCTCGATAAAAAGCTTCAAAAACCGAAGTTTGATTGTTTCTAAAATTGCATTTAGTGCCAGCTTTGCAAAAAACCACATCATTTGAGTTAATATTAAGATTTATATATACATTCAAGGCTTGATTGGTAACCCCAACGGCATTTCCTCCGCCATATTTTTCTAAACAAACATATTTTTTTCTTTTTTCAGTACAACATTTGTAAGCTTTTTTATATTCATTTTTCTGTGAATCATCTCTAAAGACTGGATTATATTTTTCGCAATTATAATTTCCTGGTTGTAAACCGCGTAAGTAGTATTTTTGTGGTTGACCAGTGCTGGGGTCGTAGCAAGTTTCGTCTGGATTGTTGGTGTAATCCGAAAATTCTTTACCGCCAAAATTATATTCATTTAAATGAGAAGAGATATTATTTTTAACAACTTCGGCGTAGCTTCCTTCTAATTTATCCATTCTTTTTTCATCTGGGTTTGGTTTTAGCCAATCTGATCCACAGACTCTTACTCTATTAAATTCAGCTTTTGCCAATTCATATGGAAAGCCAAGTGAGGTGAGGGCAGTGGTAACTGATGCCAAAGATCCAAATGCAAATGCTCCCATGCAGGCGGGATTTCCGGGTGCCTTATAGGCTGACATTGCAAGAATCTTAAAATCGTCAATTGGATTTGGATAGGGTAAAGGTTTGCGAACGCCACATGCAGTTGCAACCCCTAAAATAGTAGCTTTTATAACTAAGTAATTAGCCAAAACTTCAGTTAAACAAATTGGGTCTCTTAAATTAAAGTCCATTTCGTTACCAACTCTTAAAATGCTTACGCCATTGGACATAACTGGCTCATATAATTTTTCAAATTCGAAGGTTCCATTTGCATCGCATGTTCTAACTCTCTCTACTCCATTAACCTTTGTGGCTGCAGAAAATGCATTTTGGGAAATGAAAAAAAATAAAATAAAATTGACAAGAAAAAATATTTTTAATGGCTGATAAAACTGATAATTTTTCACTTTATTATGATGATTCTGGAGTTTTTAGCTTTTCGTAAAAAATTGGGAGCCAATCAATTGGATCTTCGCCAACATCTTTGATAATTTGGTCAATGATGTTAACGGTTTCGGCTTTACCAGACAATACATTTACAACATCGCTCATGCCACTTAAATCAACCTTGGCAACTACTCCATCATTATCTTGCTTTACTAAGAAATATCTTGAAGAAGGGTCGGTGGTGCGAATAATATTAAATTCTCTTTCGGATAATCTAAAAACAGTTCTATAAGCACTTGTGGCTTTTAAATTTGGAAGAAAAATTTGGGTGGCAGTTTGTTGAACTAGCGTATCCGAAATTTGACTTTTTGTAGCATCTTCGATTGATTGAGTTGCAAATACTACCATGGCATTTAATTTTCTAAGAACTTTGAGCCAATCTTTTATTTTTGGAGCGAAAACCGGGTTATCAATTAATGCCCATGCTTCGTCTAATACTATCATGGTGTTTTCACCATTAATTGATGATTGGATTCGATGAAATAAATATAATAACACCGGTCCCATCGAGTCTTTATCTCCTAAAATATGCGACATTTCTATGCCAAATGTTCGCGCCGAATTAAAATCAATCAAATCTTCTTCATTATCAAATAATTTAGCATGAGAGCCATTGGAATGCCATTTCGCTAATCTTCCAGCCAAAGTTCCTGGACCCATTAAGCCCATAAAAGGAGCAATATTTCTTAAAATTCTTTTTTCATAAGGAATTTTATAATTACCTTCGACGGCTTCGTTGATTCTGTCAATTTCATGGGCTGGAATTGCTTGATTTTCAACGGTAACTAAAACTTTTAAAAATTCAATTAAGAATTTTCGGTTTTCCATAGTGTCTGCAAGTTTGAAAGGGTTAAAGCCCGAAACCTTTGCTGGAGATGGAATCATGTATACTCCGCCAATCGCTCTAACGAAAATTTCAGCACCACGATCCTTATCAAAAAAGAATAATTTTGGTTTGAATTTTTGAGCCTGAGCGCATAAAAAATTGAGCAACACCGTTTTACCAGCACCAGTTGGACCAACAATCATGGTATGACCAACATCTCGAACATGATAATTAAAAAAGTAAGGTGTTCCCGAAACAGTATTTAGAACAGTTAAAGCATTGCCCCAATGATTTCTTTTTCTTTTGCCAGTTGGATAATTATGAAATGATGCAAAGCCAGCAATATTGAGAGTGTTCACCGTGGAGCTTCGAGCCATATAACTATTATTACAAGGTAATTGCGCCCAATAAGCTGGCTCCATATTAATTCTTTCTCTGGTGCCAGTAATACCATTATTTGAAAGCTCAACATTGGCGAAGGAGAGGGCGGTTTCTAGTTGTTTTGGCGTATCGCAAATGCATAAAACTGTCATGTAATGTTTACCAAAAGCAAATTCGCCACTAACTGCGGAATCTAGGGCTTCATCGATGGCCTGAATTTGTGAGGTAGCAACATCTTCCGATTGCTGAAGCCTTCTTTGTTGCAACTGCATTGAACTGATTGCAATCATTCTATCAATATAGGAAAAGCCTTGGCTAATAACTAGCTCAAAAGGAAGTTTCATAAAATTATCAAATATTCCTGCGTGAGTTGAAGGGCGATATTCTTTGATGGCAACTAATCCTGCATATTTAGTACCGTTAGGAGTTTGAACTTCAATAGACTTATTGCCAAAATACATTCTAACTAGAGGTAAGTGATGAGATAAATCAGTTAGCGGAAGAAGCATTGGTTGAGAATATCCGCAATTAATTATTCTGGCAAGAAACTCTAGCAATTCGGAATAAACTTTTCCATCTTCCTCGACAATTTCCAGTAAATCCGCATTGTAATTATTGAAGCCCGTTAAAATTCTTTCGGTAATTTCTTCTAAATCTTCGTAGCATTCATTCATATAATTTTCCCAGGATGACTTGTCAGTTTGGTGCTGAATCTTGGTAATCATATTTTGAATTCCAGAAATTGTATCTTTGGCAATACCACGAACAATTGTTAAGTAATGCTCGTTAACATAGCATTCTGAATCGGAGTGTTTGGCGCGCCATAATTCGTTGAGCTGTTTTGGAAAACCTTCAGGCATATCGCCATCTGGGAAGCCTTTTTCTTTGCGTCTAATGGTATGAAAATATAAGGAATAATTTCCAGCTGACATACTTTTTAATAAATTATTTCTTATTCCTTTTTTTACATCAATATCAATATCATCAGCGGTTTCGAAAGAAAATCCTTTAATTTTTACAACCCGAACAAACTGTTCATCATGGGTTAAAATTGTGTTGTGATTCCAATGGCATTTATAGGGAATAAAATGCGCCATTGAAACTTCTCTAGAAGCATATTTATGTTTTTTAGTTTTTGTCGTTGAAAAACGCATCTAAAAATAATTTATTTTAAATAATTTAATAATTACCAATGAATTTTAAGTTTTATTAAAGTAATTTTAAAGACAAAATTAAAATAAATTTACATTTATTTTTTGAAAGTTTTTTTTCCTAAAATTACCAATAAAATTATTGCTGGTAAAGATAAAATTGCTGAAAAAACGAAGAAATTACTCCATCCTAATTTATCGGCATAAAAACCTGAAAAAGAAGATAAAAAACTTCGTGAAACTGATGCAATTGAAGAAAATAATGCATATTGGGTTGAGGTAAATTTTAAATTGCAAATTCCACTCAAATAGCCAACGAAAATAGCATCCCCAATGCCACCACTGAAATTTTCTATAAAGACAACTAGATATAAAGCTAAAATATTTTTTTCATTAATTGCTAAATACACAAAA
>JBMSPZ010000095.1:0-5682 GCA_049423025.1 Rickettsiales bacterium | reverse complement strand
CTAACCGATTATTGCATTTATTGTCATTTGCAAAATAAAGATTCTTGCAAAAAAGGTTTGAAAGAAAAGAGTGGGGAAAAATTTATTGTTGATGATTTGAAGATTGAGTTAAGCGGTTGCCCACTTGATGAAAAAATTTCGGAAATGAATTTACTAAAAAATCAAGGTTATAATTTAGGCAGTTTAGCAATTGCAGTACTTGATAACCCCTTGATTGCCGGCACGGGGCATAGAATTTGCAATGATTGTATGAAGTCATGCATTTTTCAAAAACAAGATCCAGTTGATATTCCTCAAATAGAATCAAGGGTTTTGAAAGATGTGTTGCATTTGCCTTTTGGCTTTGAAATTTATTCGCTTCTAACTCGTTGGAATCCATTAAATATTTTGAATCCACTTGTAAAAAAATCTACAGGTAAAAAGATTTTGATTTGCGGACTAGGTCCATCAGGCTTTACCCTAAGCCATTATTTATTGAATGAGGGTCATGAGGTTGTGGGTATTGATGGTCTAAAAATTGAGCCGTTAAATCCAAAAATATCAGGAGTCGATGAACATCATCAAATTCAAGATTTTGAGCCAATAGAAAATATTGCTGATTTATATGAACCACTTGAAAACCGCTTAATTGGTGGCTTTGGAGGGGTGGTGGAATATGGAATAACTGCTCGATTTGATAAAAATTATTTAAAAATTATTCGTTTATTATTAGAAAGAAGAAGAAATTTTTCCATGTATGGAGGCTTACGATTTGGTTCATCAATTACCGATGACATTGCTTTTGAAAAATATGGCTTTAACCATGTGGCGTTATGCGTTGGCGCTGGACGACCACAATTCTTAGATATTAAAAATAATTTTGCCAAAGGCGTGCGTTTGGCATCGGATTTTTTGATGGCTCTTCAATTGACAGGTGCTTATCAAGAAAATTTATTTACTAATTTGCAAATTCGTTCACCAATTATTGTGGTGGGAGGTGGTCTAACCGCAGTGGATACTGCAACTGAGGCTCAAGAATATTATAAAGTGCAAATCGAAAAATTTTTCAGCAAAATAGAAAAATTTAAAGAGCAAAATCAGTTGGATGATTTTCTAAAAAATCTTAGCGATTATGAGTTAGAAATTATGCAAGAATTTCAGAGAGATAGAAAATTGTTGCAAAAAAATTCCTTACCAAACTCAAAAATTTTATATCGAAAAAAAATGATTGAATCGCCAGCCTATCGATTGAATCATGAAGAATTGAAGAAGGCATTGCAAGAGGGTGTAGAATTTGTTGAAAACCAAGAAATTGCCGAAATTATTGTCGATAAATTCAATCATGTTAGTGCGATTAAAACTAAGAAAGGAGAAACTATTCCTTGTAAAACTTTGTTAATGGCGATTGGAACGATGCCAAACTTATCTTTTGTTCTTGAAGATAATTTGGATTTTGTCAATGATGGAAAATATCTTAAGGCTATTGATTTTAAAGAGAATAAATCTCACAGCGCAAAAGAAAATAACATTAATTTTATTACCAAAATCAATCCCATAAATTTAAATGCCGTAAGTTTCTTTGGCGATTTGCATCCAAATTTTGAAGGTAATGTTGTTAGGGCAATGGCGAGTGCTAAGAAGGGGTATTTACAAATTAATAATATTTTAAATCAGCAAAATAAACTAGTTAAAAATAACGATAAAAACAAATCTTATCGAGATTATCATCAAGATTTTTTAGTAAATATAAAAAAAATTAATCGCTTATCAGATTTTGTAATCGAAGTTGAGGTAAAATCTTATTTACTAGCAAGTCAAACCAAGGTCGGACAAATTTTTCGACTACATAATTACCACGCTTTGGCATCGGCGGTTTCAAACCAAACTTTGGCAATGGAAGGGGTGGTTATTACTGCGCTAAAAATTAATCAAAATACGGGGATTATTTCGGGAATAATCGTTGAAACTGGTGGCTCAACAAGCTTAATTCAAAATTTTAAGGCGGGTGAGCCTTGTGTTTTTATGGGTCCAAGTGGAAAGCCAACAGAAATTCCACAAAATGAAGTGGTGATGTTAGTGGGGGGAGGGCGAGGAAATCAGCCACTTACCGCCTTGGCTGAAATTTTTCGTTCAAATGGATGTGATGTGATTTTTTTTGCAGGCTATCGATCTAAAAAATTTATTGTTAATTTTGATTTGATGCAAAAAAATTGCAATGAATTAATAATTTCAATTGACGAAGATCCGGCTTCAAGTGAGTTTTTTCATGGCAATGTAATTGATTCAATTAAAAATTATTTTTCAAAAAATTCGCAAAAGATTGATAGAATTTTTGCTATTGGTAATGATAATTTAATGCATGAAGTTGCTAAATTAAGGTTAGAAAATATAGTGCCGGCATTGGCTTTGGCTAAATTTTCTATTGCCAGTCTAAATGCTAATATGCAATGTATGATGAAGGGTGTTTGTGGGCAGTGTTTGCAAAAAAAGGTGAAGGCAAATGGTGAAATCGAATATTTCTTTTCTTGCGCAAGTCAAGATCAAAATAGTGATGAACTAGATTTTGAAATGCTTCACGACAGATGTATGCAAAATTCTTTGTTGGAGAAAACCACAAAATTTTGGATTAAATTGTTAAAGTAGAATCAAATTAACTATTTAATTACTACAACAACGCGACGATTTTTGGCATGAACTTCTTCAGTATTGCCAAAGAAAGCTGGTTTTTCTTTGCCATAAGAAACAGTTTTAAGTCTATTGCCAGCAATACCTTTTTTTACTAAATATTTTTTAACTGCAACTGCTCTTTTTTCTCCAAGAGCAATGTTATATTCGCGAGAACCTCTTTCATCGCAATGACCTTCAAGGGTTATGTTGATTGAATTATCGCTTTTTAACCACTCAACTTGAATGTCTAAAATTTTAGCTGAAGCTTCGTTAATATTTGATGAGCCTAAATCGAAATTAACGCGGTCAGGAACTTCAATTTCATTTTGATTGGCAAGTTCATTAGCTTTATCAGCTTGTTCTTGAGAGTCAAAGGTTTCATAGTTTCCAGGTTTTGATGCATCAAGATTTTGAGTTTTTACTTCAGTTTTGACAGGCTCTTGATTTTTAGATTGATTTGATTGACATGAAATTAATGCTATTGATAATGATAAAATAATAATTTGCTTGAACATTTGAACCTCATTAGTTTTAAAAAAATTAATACATTCTAAATTAATGAATTTATGTTTTATGTCAAGTTATAATAAAAATGTTTTTCTAAATTTATTTTTTTTGTAGTAATTATTAATGAGTAGTGCGTTAGATGAATACAAACAAGGCGCAAGCCACAGGCTTTTAAAATTTGCTGGCTTTTTAGCAAATGGTACAACATTGTATGATTATCGGCATTCAAATAGGGAATGGAGTGATGCAGATAATTTAATAAATGCCTTAAATATCAAAGCTGGACTGATTTCCAAAGAAGAATTAGAAGAGATGTACAAAAAAGGAAATATACATGAAGCTCAGCGTGCGATTCACCATGGATATGCTCTAGAGGATTTGGATAAGGAAGAGGAGGAAAGAAAGAAAAATCTAAAACAAAATTTGAATAGCAAGAGAAATGAAATTGAAGCCGGATACAACGAAATAGAAGCGAAAAATTTTAATATGCATTTCTATCGAATCATGACTTCGCTTCTGTTGTTTGGCGTAATTGATGCGCTAGATATTCTCTCGACCGCATTTGATTTGATGGGTGGAGATTTTTCAGAATCAGTTAAAGAAATTTTTGGTAGTAAGGAAATAATGGGTGATTTATCTGAGGTTTACAAGACTTTGAAATTGGATGAGGTGGCAGGAGGATTGGCTAAAATTCCAGTTTTTGAAGATCTTAATCAATTTTTTGTCGATACAATGTCTAGCGAATATTTGTCCCCCGTAACATCAGTTGGTGGAAATATTTTGACTAGTGAATTGGCTGGATTGGTTTTGGGGGCGGTATTAATTGCAAATCGTGGTTATCAGGAATATAATTTGGATCAAGAAGCCACTAATTTATCGCAAAAAGAAAAAGATGATATTGAGGCAATCAAGAAAAATATCAAAGAGGTCGTTAAAAATGCTCAAATTCATTCTTCAATTTACGAAAAGAAGAAATTTGTTGATATGGAAGACATTAAAACTGGTTTATATTGGGATAAAATTGATAAAGAAGAAGATTTTGCAAGAAAGTTTTTTAAAGATGTGCAAGATAAATTAACTGCCAAATCAGATAAAGAGTATTCTAGTCTTAGTGAAGAAGAGCGTAAAATTGAAAGCGATAGAATTAAACATCTCAAAAAATTAAAAGAAATTTTGAATGATGGTGGTGTAGATGATTCAAAAAAATCAGAATTATTAAAAAAATATTTAAGTATGCAAGAAAATCATAAGGATCTTATTGAGGTTGATAAAATGATGAGGGCAGATTTTTTCAAACATCCAGATTTAATACATAAATTTTTTGATAAAAGAGCTGAATATTATCAAAAAAAAATGATATCGAGTGCTTTTTCTAAGGGAGATGAAGTCGATAAAGCAATTAAAGACATAATTAGAGCCAATGATAAATCCATTGAAAACAATGAAATTGATCAACAATCCAAGGAAAAACTTAAAAGTGAAAATGAATTTTTGCTAAAATATTCTAATGAGATGTTAGACGGTGATTTTGTCAAAGATGCTGTTTTGAGTGGTGGAGAGGAGAGAATTGCCAGTCTTGACAAGGTTTTAAAACAAGTAGAAAATGGTAAAATTATTAAAGACATAAGAACAAAAACTCCGCCATCAACATGTCGAAGCCCCGTTGCATCGAGACTTGATGAAAAAGATCTTTATGCTGGCGCTTCCTCAGCTGGAGAGGGCAATGGAAGATAAAACTTATTGTTATGGATTTAGTTAATACTCAATATCGATATAATTTTGTAGATACTCAAAATGAACTTGAGCAATTCCTTGATTTGATTGAAGAAAATTCAACTGTGGCTATTGACACTGAGTTTGAAAGAAAAGATACATATTTTCCGATTTTATCAATTGTGCAAATTGCTTATGAAAATACTCAAAATGAGAAATTTATTGCTATAATTGATGTGTTGTCAAACTTAGATTTATCAAGGCTTTTTGCCATAATATCAAATCCAAAAATTATCAAAATTTTGCATTCATCAACTCAAGATTTACAAATTTTTTATCATATTTATAAAATTTGGCCAGAAAATATTTTTGATACGCAAATTATCGCCAATTTTTGTGATCAAGATTATAATGTAAGTTTATTTAATTTGGTAAAAAATCAGTGTGATTTTGAGTTAAATAAAGCTATGCAATCAAGCGATTGGATAAAAAGACCACTTTCTTCATCACAAATAAAATATGCAATTAATGATGTATTATTTTTACATCAAATTTATAAAAATTTTAATAATATTTTGCGAGCCAAGAATCGCCAAGATTGGGCAAAAGAGGAGATGGATAATTTTATTAAAAGAATTTTACAAAAAGATATCGAGCATATTTTTAAAAAATTTTCTAAAAAAGGTTTAAACACCTTAGAAATTGCCAAATTATATCAAATAATACAGCTTCGCGAAGATTATGCCAAGCAATTAAATGTGCCTCGCGAACATCTATTTAAAAATGAAGAAATTTTTCAAATTCTTAAAAATAATT
>JBMSPZ010000094.1:0-5893 GCA_049423025.1 Rickettsiales bacterium | reverse complement strand
ATGCAATTTTCAAGCGCCTCATGCGTGCTATCGGGCGCGATGATTTGGCTGATGGCGGTGCCTTGCAATTTGTGAAATGTATCGAAAATGTTCGAAAAAAATCCCCGCAAACCACAATTGAAATTCTAACTCCTGATTTTCTTCGTAAAAATGGAGCACTTGAAATAGTGGTCAAGGCAAAGCCAGATGTATTTAATCACAATATTGAAACCGTGCCGAGTTTATATACATCGATTCGCCCTGGCGCTAGGTATTTTCATTCGCTTTGGCTTTTAAAAAGAGTAAAAGAATTGGATCCTACAATTTTTACTAAATCTGGTTTGATGGTTGGTCTTGGCGAAACCAAAGAGCAGGTGCTTCAGGTTATGGATGATATGCGTTGTGCTGACATAGATTTTTTGACTATCGGACAATATCTTCGACCAACTATTCGCCACGCTCCAGTTGATAGATATGTTCATCCTGATGAGTTTGATTTTTATCAAAAAATGGCATATAATAAGGGTTTTTTAATGGTTTCGGCTAGTCCATTGACCAGGTCATCATATCATGCTGGCGAAGATTTTGAAAAAATGCGCAATGAGAGAATAAAAAAACTACAAAATCAAATTTAAAAATAAATTTACTATTATTTTAGATTTAAAACGACGGCAAAATTATTTTCATTTCTTTTAACAAATAAAAATGCCTTTTTGTTTTTTTGCGAAGCATCACGAATAATTTCTTTAAAACCCTCGATAGAATTTACGGGAATTTGATTAACTGATAATATTATATCACCCGAAATTAAACCCTTATCAAAAGCTTCGGATTTTGGAGTTATATCATTAATAACTAAGCCCTCAACATTATTGCCACGATATTCATTCAAAGTTAAACCTAAAAATTGTGGATTAACCACTGGTTTTCTGTCTATATTACGATTTTCAGGTCTTTTAATTTCAGCTCTTTCTTCGTCTTTTGCCTTTTCAATCAATAGATTTAGGACTTTGATTTTTCCTTGTCTCCAAATATGCACTTTAACATATTTGCCAATTGGAGTTTTGCTAACAATTTTTGGTAAAGAGCGCATATCTTCAACATCTTGCTCATCAAATCTAATGATAATATCGGTTGGAATAATCCCAGCTTTATCAGATGGTCCACCGCTGGCAACATCGCTAACAAAAGCTCCGCGAACTCTGTCTAAACGAAGCGAATCAGCTAAATCTTCGGTAACATCTTGAACCGAAATTCCAATCCAACCGCGAGAAACCTCGCCAATATCTCTAAGTTGACGAATGATTTGAATGGCATTTGATGATGGGGTAGCAAAGCCAATTCCAACACTTCCGCCTGATGGTGAATAGATTGAGGAGCTTATACCAATTACCTCTCCTTTAGTGTTGAAAAGCGGTCCACCAGAATTACCTTTATTAATTGAAGCATCGGTTTGAATATAATCATCAAGCTGACCATTATTTATATCACGACCACGGGCTGAAATAATTCCAGCAGAAACTGATCCGCCAAGACCATAAGGATTGCCAATTACGATGGTCCAATCACCAATTCGTGCTTTATTTGAGTCACCAAAGCGGGCATATCTGAGCTCTTTATTGGTAGAAATTTTTAATAAGGCTAAATCAGTTTTTTTATCGATACCGATAATTTTTGCTTTATATTTAGAACCATCAAATAAATTGATGTTAATGTCGTTTGAATCTTCAATTACATGACCATTGGTGACAATATAGCCATCGCTTGATATTAAAAATCCTGAACCAATTGAGGAAATTTTGGCTCTGCTATCAATATCTTTTTTATCTAATGATCTTGAAGAGTTAATTCCATATTCTTCTTCGACAATAGATTTGTAGCTAGATTCTTGTGATGATGAAATATTTACAACGGTTGGTAATAATTCTTCAACAATATCGGCGAAGCCATCAACTCCAATATTTTTTTGACCAGATAGTTGGTAATTTCTGGCAATTTTGTTGTTTTGAGCAAAACCATTTAATGAGATAAATGATAAGGCGATAATTAAATAAAATTTAAATGAAAATAGAGTTTTCATGAATTTAGTTTTTTGAGTTATTAAAATATTTAAAAAAGTTGTTATCTTGAGAAATAATCATTTTTGTATTATTGTTGCCAAGAGCTACTTTGTAGGCACTCATAGAGCGATAAAAATCGGCAAATTCAGGGTCTTTACCAAGAGAGCCGGCATATATTTTGTTAGCCTGACTTTCGCCATTACCACGAACAATATCGGCATTTTTTTTGGCTTCTGCTAAAATAATGGTTCGCTGTTTATTGGCTTCAGCGCGAATTTTATCTGCTTCTTCTGCACCTTTTGCACGAATTTCTCTGGCTTCTTTTTCGCGTTCGGTTTGCATTCTGGCGTAAATTGCATCAGAGTTTTCTTTTGGCAAATCTGCCCTCATAATTCTTACATCAATGATGTTAATGCCAAAAATTTTTGATGAGTTGCCGACGGCTTCTTTAATTTTTTTCATAATATCGCCACGATTTTCGGTGAGAAGTTCGTTGAGATTTACCTCACCAATAACCTGTCTAAGGCTAGAATCAAGGATACCTGATAATTTGTTTGATAACCCAAAAGAACTGCCAACTGTTGTATAAAATTTTAGGGGGTCGGTAATTTGGAATTTAGTGTAGGCATTTATAATTAATCTTTTTTGATCAGATGCAATTACTTCTTGCTCAGGAAGTGATAAATCTATAATTCTTTTTTCAAAGAAAATATTATTTTGAATAAAAGGAAGTTTAAATTTAATACCTGGAGTGTTTATCACTCGAATTGGTTCACCAAATTGTAGGATTAAAACTTGTTGCCTCTGGTCGACGGTGAATAAAGAGTCCTGCAATATTATAGCCAAAACTGTTAGGATTATTAAATATCTTTTGATGTTTTTACTCATAACTATTTATTGGTTTGATTATTTTTTTTACTTATTTCATTAAGTGGAAAATATGGCATTACTCCACTTGATTGCGAATTTTTGTCTATATAAATTTTGTCGGCATCGCCGTAAATTTTTTCCATAGTTTCAAGATAAATTCTGCGTTTAGTGACTTGCTTTGCTTTGCTATATTCGTTATAAACCGCTAAAAATCTTGAGGCTTCACCTTGAGCGTTGGCTACAACTTGTTTGGCATAGGCTTCGGCCTCCTCTTTCATTTGCGAAGCGGTTCCTCGAGCGCGAGGAATGATGTCGTTGGCGAATGCTTGAGCTTCATTAATTTCTTTTTCTTTGTCGGCTTTAGCGGTTTGAACATCGCGGAAGGCATCAATAACTTGTTCAGGAGGGTCAACTCGACGCAATTGAACTAAAACTACACGAACTCCAGCCTGATAAGAATCTAAAATTTCTTGAAGTAAATTTTTGGTATCTTGTTCAATTTGCATTTTGCCATCTGATAAGGCTTGAGCAATAGGAGTTCTGGCGATAATTTCGCGCATAGCACTTTCAGCGGATTTACGAATTGATTGATTTGGTTCGGCAATATTGAAGACAAAATCTTTTATGTCGGCAATTTGCCATTGAATTTGAAATTGAATGTCGACTATGTTTTCATCGCCCGTTAACATTAAGCTTTCGGCATTAAAATTGCGACCATATTTATCGGAATTTTTTTTATTTGAAGAAAAACCGAATTCTTCAGTATTTACATTGGTTACACTTTTTTTAATCACTTGACCAAATGGAAAAGGAACATGATAATTTAGACCTGGACCGGTGATTTTGTAAAATTTGCCGAAATATAAGGTTACAGCATTTTCATCGGGGTCAACCTTGTAGAATCCAAAACTTAAATAAACTAATAAAATAATTAATGCTACAAGACCGATTCCAGATTTAGGAGTTGTTGACTGGTTGTTATTGTCGAATAATTTTTGAAAAAAATTAGATATTTTTTCAAAAATTTTATCTAAAAAATCTTTGCCATCATTGTTTTTATTTGGCTTGTTTTTATTTTTGTTGTCATTATTTTTTTTGCTTGAAGAATTATTTTCTTCGTTTTTTGGTTGTGAACCCCATGGCCCGTTGCCCCAAGGACCCTTATCTCCATTTGATAAATTAGAAATATTTAGCAATATATTATTTAGAAAATTTGGTTTCGGTATGTTTTTATGCATCAAAAAATTAATTGAGTTTAATGGTAAAATTATTTTAATATTTATAAAAACAAATTCAATTAAAATTTTATGAAATTTAATGACAACAAAAACTTAAATGATTTTATTTCACCAAAGAACTATGTTAAAGGGGTAAAAAAAATTTTTTTAATCGCTTCGGCCAAAGGAGGTGTTGGAAAATCAACTATTGCCTGTAATTTAGCTCAATATTTGTCAAATAAAAAATTAAAAATTGCCTTGGTAGATGCTGATATTTACGGCCCAAGTATTGTAAATTTTTTTGATATAAAACAAAAGCCCAAACTTGAAAATAATCTTTTTTTACCAATCATAAAAAATCAGGTAAAAATTATGTCGATAGCCAGTATTATTGATGAAAATCAAGCAGGAGTTTGGCGTGGACCAATGGTTACTAAAATTTTGCATCAATTAATAAATTTGGTGAATTGGAGTTTCGATGGCGATGAAATTGATGTTATGATTGTCGATATGCCACCCGGAACTGGAGATGTGTATTTAACTATGGCAGAAAGATATTTTATTGATGGAGTATTTTTGGTTTCTAGCCCGCAAAATATTGCAGTTATTGACTTGGTGAAATCAATTGATTGTTTTCGAAAATTAAATATACCAATTTCTGGATTAATACAAAATTTGGCATTTTATGAAATAGATGGTCAAAAAAAATATTTATTTGGTAAGGACGGTGCTAAGGATTTGGCACATAAACATCAAATTGATTTTCTTGGAGATATTGCTATTGATGAAAATATTTCTAAATTTTGTGAAGAAAAAAAATTATTCGTTAATGAATATTTAAATGAAGAAATTAAGCGAGTTTTTGAAAATATTTTGCATAAATTAAATGCTTAGTAGAGAATCTGATTTTTTAGAACCCGATAATTTTTCTGAATTATTAAAAAAAATTAAGGATGATGGAAAAATCGAACTGTTTTATTTGTTGGATAAATTCATTAATGATGATGGCGAAAATGATTTAAGAAATTTATATTTAACCAATGATTTTATAAATTTACAACAAAATAAATATAGCGAATTCAATTCAACTTATTCTTATGAAAAACTTCCAATTTTTTTATGGGAAATTGATTCGCTAACGAGTCTTAACTTTTCTTCTGCTTGCCAAATATCCCCTCCAAAAAATTTATCAAATTTAAGTAATTTAACTTTTTTAAATTTAGCAAATTGCAAAATCGATGATTTTGATTTTTTAAAATCAATTCATAATTTAACTTTTTTAAATATTACCAATACCTCTCTTAGACATATTCCGGAGGTATTCAGGGGTTTACAAAAATTAAAAATTCTAAATCTATCAAATAATCCAAATATTCTTGAAGATGAAGGTTTGATCACTTATCAAAAAATCCAAAATTGTGATGATTTAAAATTTCTCTCTATAAGAAATAATGCCTTAGAAATTATGCCTCCAGCGGTTTTGCAATTAAAAGAAATCGAGGCAATTGACTGCCGAGAAAATTTGATTTACGAATATGATGGTTTGCACAAGCTTACAAATTTGCAGGGGTTTTATCATGATCATATGCGCGATTCAAGGCAGTTATCAAAATTCTTTGGAGTTATAAAAAATATAAATTTAATCAAATCGAGTTTATTTTTGATGCATTATGGCCCAACTTACGGGATACCGCTTTCATTTCAAGGGCAATCCTCAATAACTCTGGATTCAGCGGGTTTTGCTAAAAGAATACAAGAGGTTGAATC
>JBMSPZ010000093.1:0-5898 GCA_049423025.1 Rickettsiales bacterium | reverse complement strand
TAATCGGTATAATGGGCGAAGACAAACTCTGCCAATAATGTAGATAATTACCATGGCAATAATAGCGTCAGCTAAAGCGCCTCCAACTGCATGAGTAAGGTTTAAGTCGGTATTTTTTAAAAGTGGCAATAAAACTAAAATTGGAATTACCGCTAAATCTTGCATTAATAAAATCGAAAACGCCAATCTGCCGACTCTGGTTGATTGTTCGCCATTTTCTGCAATTACTTGCATGACGATAGCGGTGGAAGACATTGCCAAAGCGCTACCAATGATGATTGAGGTTTCAGAAGAAAAATGAAAATAAAATTTACAAAACAAAAAAATAGTTAAGGTGGTAAGGAGAATTTGCAAACCTCCAAAGCCTAAAACATATTTTTTTAAGGTCATTAATCGGGCAAAAGTAAGCTCCAGACCTATAAAAAATAGCATAAATACTATTCCAAGTTCAGCTATGGATTTAGTGGTGTCAACGCTAGAAACAATTCCAAAACCATAAGGACCAATTGCGGTTCCAGCAACAACATAGCCAAGGGCAGGGCTTAGACCAATTTCTTGAAATATAACCACAACAAATACCGATGCCATTAATAAAATCAATATGTCGCGTAAATAAGAAATATCGTGCATTAAATATGATGATTAAGGTAAAAAAAATTTTTAAAAAAACATTTAAAATATATTTATATAATGTTAATATTTTTTTGCTACAATTATTTAATCATAAAAAAAATTAATTCAAAATGTCAATATTATCCGATAAATCAATTGCCAAATTAGCTATTGAAAAGCAAATGATTGAGCCCTTTGTTGCTAAACAAACTCGATTCAATGAAAATGGTGATAAAATTATTTCCTATGGCAATTCTTCCTATGGCTATGACGCCAGAGTTTGCGATGAATTTAAGATTTTTACTAACATTGATTCTGCAATAGTTGATCCGAAAGATTTTTCAGAAAATAGTTTTGTTAATCGAAAAAATGATGTTTGCATCATTCCACCAAATAGCTTTGCCCTCGCCAGAACTGTGGAATATTTTCGAATTCCCGAAGATGTTTTGGTTATTTGTGTTGGCAAATCAACCTACGCAAGATGCGGAATTATAGTCAATGTAACGCCACTTGAGCCGGGTTGGGAGGGTCATGTAACTCTAGAATTTTCTAATACCACACCACTTCCTGCCAAAATTTATGCCTTTGAAGGGGTTTGTCAGTTTTTATTTTTCAAAGGTGATTTGCCTTGTGAGGTTTCTTACAATCAAAGACAAGGTAAATATATGAAGCAAACTGGAGTAACCTTGCCAAAGGTATAATAATGTTTTTAGTTAATTTTAAATTAAAATAATGAATATTAATAAATCTAAATTTACTTTTATAAATTTTTTCTTATTAATATTTTTTTGTTTTTTTGATTTGTATGCGCAAAAACTCATCGACTCTAATCCTCTAGCATCTGAAGCCGATCCAGAGCAAAATTTTGAACTTAAAAAAATTTATCAATTAAGTTATGATAAAAAAGAGCTTTATGGCGAAGATTTATCGCCTTTTAAACCTAAAGTTCCAACTCCATCAAGGCTATTTACTGCCGATTTATCGATGCCAGAAACTTTTCAAAGTACAAATAATTTGGCAAAAAAACCCGGATCATTTTATCGAGCTTATGGCGAAATTATTTTTATACAAGGTACTTTAACCGATTCTTTCGGAGTGCCAATTCACAATGCAGTTATTGAAATATGGCAAACTAATTCTGCTGGAAAATATCATACATTATTAGAATCGGGAAGTGGCTATATTGATAAATTTTTTAGCATGTCAGGGCGCGCAATAAGTGATAATTTGGGCAATTATCATTTTATTTCGATAATGCCTGGTGCAACATCGGGCAGGGCTCCACACATAAATATGAATGTTTATCATCCGAGATTTGGAAAATTAGAAACTGAAATTTATTTTATGAACCACCCATTTAATTTTACCGATTATCAATATTTATCCTACCCAGAAGAAGACAGAAAATTAATTACAGCCGAGGTTAGAAATACGGATATTCTAAACCCAAAATCAATTAAAATTGTTACATTTAATATTACCATGAAAGGTATTCATCAATATAAAAAATTCTAAAATGAAATCACAAAGACAACTACAAATTGCAGAAAATATCAAAAGATTAATGTCAGAAATTTTTTTGCGCGAGGATTATTCGGTGATGATGGGAAATGTTATTACCGTCCTTCAAGCCGATGTTTCGCCCGATGCCAAAAATGTTAAAATTTTTATTGATATATGTGGCGACTCTTCAAAACATAACCAAATTTTGGATAAAATCACTGCAAATACCCAGAATTTGCGTTATCTTTTAGCGCAAAAAATAGATTTAAGATTTATTCCAGAAATTGTTTTTGTTCAAGATAAAAATATTAATAATTCTTTAATCATCGAGAACTTAATTAATAAAGAAAAACAAAAAAGCGTCAAAAAATCTTCAAAAAAACCAAAAAAATAAAACAAATGCTATTCAAAACTATTGCAATATTTGGTTCAACTGGCTCGATTGGAAAAAGCACTTTAAATGTTATTCGCAATGATAGAGAAAAATTTTCTATTAAAATTTTAATTGCCAAAAATGATGTTAAAACCTTAATTCAGCAAGCAATTGAATTTGAGCCAGAATATGTGGTTATTGAAAATGAAAATTTGTTAACCGAATTACAATTTGGTTTAAAGCATCATAAAAACTGCAAGGTTTTTGCTGGAATTCAAGCAATTTTAGATGTTGCCAAAATTCAATGTGATTTAGTGGTTAGTGCCATTGTTGGTTCGGCTGGGGTTCGTCCGACTTTAAATGCCATTAGCGCTAAAAGCAACATTGCCTTGGCTAATAAAGAATCTCTAGTTTGTGCTGGCGAAATTATTATGCGCCAAGCCAAAATTAATAATGTCAAAATTATTCCCGTTGACTCTGAACATAATGCAATTTTCCAGATATTTGAACAAGATAATCTTGCACTCATTGACGACATCACGCTCACCGCTTCGGGTGGACCGTTTTTTAATTCTAATCGAAATTTTAAAGATATTACCGTTGCCGAGGCTTTGAAGCATCCAAATTGGAATATGGGGGCAAAAATTTCCATTGACTCGGCAACCATGATGAATAAGGGTTTAGAAATGATTGAGGCTTATTACTTATTTCCAATTGGCAAGGAACAAATTAAAATATTAGTTCATCCTCAATCGATTATTCATGGCTTTGTTAATTATAAAGATGGAGCAAGTCTTGCCATGCTGAGTTTGCCCGATATGCAAGTTCCAATTTCATATGCCTTAAATTACCCTTTGCGCATGTCAATTAAAATTCCAAAAATGGATTTGTCTAAAATTCATAAACTTGAATTTTACGAAGCTAATGATCAAAAATTTGAAGCAATTAAAATATGTCGACAAGCTCTTGAAGTTGGTGGAAATGCTCTGGTAATTCTTAATGCAAGCAACGAAATTGCTGTAGAAAAATTTCTAAGAAACGAAATTTCTTTTGATCAAATTACCAAAATCGTTTCACAAACTCTCGAACAAATTCCATCAAAAAAACTTGATTCTATTGATGAAGTTATGTTAAATGATTTTAATGCTCGCGAAATTGCAAAAAATATTAAATTTTAATAATGGATTTACTCTCAATTTTTTTACATAATTTATTTTCCTTCATCTTAATCATCTCGCTGATTGTTTTTATTCACGAATTTGGTCATTATTTTGTAGCCAAACTTTGCGGAGTAAAAATTGAAGAATTTTCAATTGGTTTTGGCAAGGAATTATTTGGTTTTTTAGATAAATCTAAAACTAAATGGAAATTTTGCATTTTGCCTTTCGGAGGTTATGTTAAAATGTACGGCGACAAAAACCAAGCAAGTGTTCCAGATTATGATGTTGTTAAAAAAATGTCGGCTCATGAACGCAAAATTTCTTTTATTGGCAAAAATGTTTATCAGCGTTTTGCCATTGTAATTGCTGGTCCAATGGCAAATTTTATATTAGCAATTTTATTAATGACTATGTTATTTTATAAAAATGGTTTGAATGTAGTTGAGCCGATTGTTAATGATATTGTTGCCGACAGTCCGGCAATGGATGCGGGTCTAAAAAAAGGTGACAAAATTCTTAAGGTTAATGGTCAAGAGATTCAAGATTTTACCGATATTAGAACTATCGTTTTAACGGGTTTGGAGCCAGTTATTAGCTTAGAAATTTTGCGAGATAACAATGAAATAATAACCAAAAATGTTGAACCTAAATTAATTTCTCAAAAAGATATTTTTGGCGATGAAAATAAGGTGCGAACTATTGGAGTCATTGCAGACAAATTGACCACAATTGACTTGAATTTGTGGCAAAGTTTTTTACAAAGTAATAAAGAAGTTGCCCGTATTTCCGTTTCAATTCTTAAAACATTGGGTCAATTAATTACGGGTCAAAGGTCAGTTAAAGAGCTGGGTGGTCCAGTTAAAATTGCCAAATATTCTGGAAAAACCGTTGATATTGGTCTAGAAATGGTTATTTGGTTTATGGCAATGATTTCAATTAATTTGGGAGTAATGAATTTATTGCCAATTCCAGTGCTTGATGGTGGTCATCTATTTTATTACATCATTGAAGCAATTCGAGGTAAGGCCTTGCCTGTAAAAATTCAAAATTATGGTTATAATTTTGGACTTGCTATAGTTCTAAGTTTAATGGTTTTTACTACCATTAACGATATTATTAACTTACTAAAGTAAGTAGATTTATGAAAGTAAATAAACATGAAATACCATTCAGCCAAAGTTATACACTTATACCTCGTTTCTTTGAATGTGATGGAAAAGAAGGTAAAAAAACCACTGATTTTTGTAGTGTTTTAACTAAGGCGCCACCTCCAGTTTATGCTGGAGTTGGAGCGGGTTTGGCTATTGGAGCTGGAATTATTACGGCATTTGCACTCACTACTTCAGCTCCTGTAACTGTCCCCGTAGTTCTAACTTCGGTAACTTTACTTACAGTTTTAGGTGTAAGTGGAATTTACGTTGGCAATTGTATCAACGAATCTCAGAATCAATCAAATTCTAATCCTACATCTAAGGTTGAAAAGCCTAGATCTATAAGTAGAGAAAATAATTGTTTTTTTTTAAAATAACTCTCAAACTCCAAATGATGCACCGCAACCACAATTTGCCTTGGCATTTGGATTGGTTACTTTAAAATATGATGCACCTAATTCTTCAATGTAATCAATTACCGAGCCTTCAATAAATTGCTTGGAAATTTCATCAGTTTTGGCAATAATATTTTGATTTTCTTGATAAATAATTAAATCATCGGCTAAATTTTTATCGTCAAGTTCAAAGATATATTGAAATCCACTGCAACCGCCACTTTTGACAGTTAAGCGCAGAAATTTATTTAAATCATTTTTTTCTTTTCGAATTTCTAAAACTCGATTTATAGCATTTTGCGAAAGTGAAATTGTCATATTATTTCTTATTTCTTAAGTAAAATTCATGAAAAATATCCGAAAATTTAATATCATATTTTACTAATAATGCAGTGGTGTGATAAAATAAATCAGCAACTTCTTTAATTATTTCATTTTTAGTGTTTTGATTTTGGTGTCGATCGTGATCAAGTGCAGAAATAGCCACTTCAACTCCCTCTTCGCCAATTTTTTGGGCAACTAAATTTACGGGCTGTTCAATTAATTTTTTGCTATATGAGTTTTTATCCGAAGATTTGGATTTTATTGTGATGAGCTCGTATAGTTCGTCAAGATTAAGAGTTGGATTATTTTTTGAAATTTGGTTTTCTGACATATTTTTTGTAAATAATTTTATTAAGTTTACGAAAAAAAATCAAGTACTT
>JBMSPZ010000092.1:0-5918 GCA_049423025.1 Rickettsiales bacterium | reverse complement strand
TTGCCTTACCTAGAAAAGTTAGAAAATAATTTAGTAAATAACTATGGAAAATTTTATTAAAAAAAACTATGGATTCCCAAATTTTCTCAAACCTAATAACAAAATCAGAAAATTGAGTAATTTTTCCAAGAAAAAACCGATATATTCTTCAATTAATTACAATAATAAGGGTAAATTTTTATTGATTTTTTTGGTTTTTTATCTCAATATTTTTTATTTTTCTTATCAAAAATATCAAAGCTTGATTCAGCAAAAAACCAACGAATATATGGCAATAGCTAATCAAATCGCAAGTCACTATCAGGGTTTTTTAAATTATTCACAATTACTTCTTAATTCGGTTAATCACGATATTTTAAAAACCAAATCCTTTGGTTCGCAGGCAGTAGACATATTGTCATCTATCGATAGAGTTCGCAATCAAAATCAAAATGCCAATGAAATCTATTACGATGCCATGCTTTATTGGATTGATAGCAATAAATATTTAATTGCCAGCAGTGCCGGTAAAGTTTTAAAGCCAATAGATTTATCATCACGAGATTATTTAGAAAAAACTCAACATAATCCATGGAAACTTCATGTTGGAACATCAGTAGTTGGCGCTTTAAGTGGGCAAAATATTCTTCCTGTGGCGGTTGGTTTGGTTGGCGAAAAAGGATATCACCTCGGCACATCAGTTTTAAGTGTTAAAATTGAAGCCTTGATTGATTTATTTGAAATTGAAAATAATTTTAAAGGGAGATTTGCGATTTTCAACTCAGAAAAAAAATTAATTTTGGAGTCAAAGAAAAAAACTTTTTCAGAAAATAAAAAAATATTAAACCTAATCAAAAAATATAATCCTGAACATAAAAATAGCGTCCTTAGTCCATTTAATGTTTTAAAGAAAAATGGTAATTTTGTCGTGGCAAGCAAGCTAATTGATCATCCTTATATTGTTTTTTATGGCGTAAAAAATCGAGTAATTTATCGCGATTTAATTATCGAATTAATGCCATTTTTCATTAGTTTTATATTGCTTTCAACCTTATTATTTTTGAATCGAAGAATATTTTTTTCAAGATAATTATTTAAATTCATCGGCATCGATATTTTTGCCACGAACATTATCACTCAATGCTTGGTTAACTTTTTGTAAAATTATATTTTCACAATTTTTAAGTAAATTATCGTGAAGTAAATTAAGTTCATCTCGAGAAAGATTTTGAGTGATACCATCTTCAATTTGTTGAATCAATTTGTTTAATTCTACTCTTTGTATTGATGGTATATTTAGCTCTGAATTTTGTAAATCTTGTTTTAATAACTCCAGATCCTTATTGATTTTAACTTTTGTTTCAATTAGCAAACGCTCTTGCATATCTTGCTTTGAATATTCGAGTGAATTAAGTAAAATATTTTTAACCTCATTTTCTTGCAAACCAAAACTTGGCTTCACCACAATTTCTTGCTTTTGTGAAGTAAATTTTTCTTCCGAAGTAATGGTTAAAAGACCGTCAGCATCAAGGGTGAAAGTAATTTTAACTCGAGCAATTCCAGCTTTAAAGGCAGGAATATTTTTTATCTCAAAATTAGCCAGCGACCTGCAATCCTTTGCAAGTTCACGCTCCCCTTGCACAATATGAAACTTCATGGCGGTTTGATAATCTGCGTAAGTAGTAAATTCTTTGCTTTTGGAAATTGGAATAGTGGAATTACGATAAATAATTTTATCGACAATCCCGCCCATCATCTCAATTCCAAGCGATAACGGATTAACATCAAGCAATAAATTATTTTTTTGCCCAGATAAATTATGCGCTTGATAACAAGCCCCAATTGCAACAATGCGATCGGGGTCAAGATTGGTCAATATTTTATCACCAAAAAACTTTTTTAATTCACTTGAAATCAATGGAATTCTTGAAGAACCACCAACTAATATAATGCCGTCGAGCTTTGATTTATCAAGCTCTAAATCCATAATTAAATCTTTAGCAATTTCGATGGTATTTTGAATTTTGCTAAAAATAATTTCATCGAATTTATCCCTAGTTAAAGAATTATAGCTGTCTTGAAAACTTAGATTTTCTTTAATTTCTTTGGCATTTTCAAGGCCCGCCTTAATCAATAAATCATCAATATCATCGCCACCAAAATTATTATCACCCGCCACACCAATTACTCGCAAAACTCCATTGGTGATTTTTAATACCGAAACATCAAAAGTTCCACCCCCCAAATCATAAACTAGATAGGTACCGATAGCTTTATTGTCTAATCCGAAGGCTAAAGCGCCTGCGGTTGGCTCATTTAATAGCCTCAAAACCTCAAGACCAGCAATTTTGGCTGATTGCTTGGTGGCATTTTTAGCATTTTCATCAAAATAAGCGGGAACAGTTATAACCGCTTTTGAAATTTTTTTTTCAAATTTTTTTTCGGCAATTTCTTTTAAATATTTTAAAATTAAAGCAGAAATTTCAATTGCAGTAATTTTTTTATTGCCAATTTGAAGAGCAATGGCTTGATTATTTTCGGTATTATCTAAAATTAAATCTCGATAAGATGGATGAAGATTTTTTAAATTTTTGAGTTCAGCAAAATTTTTTCCCATAATTCTTTTAATAGAAAAAATTTCATATTTGCCGGTAAAATCATTACCAACTCCGACAAAATCTCCATTATGATCAAAAACCACTTTGGAATTAATTAAATTTTTACCATTTTTATCATCACAAAAAATTAACTGATCATTAATTACAGCTCCAACCAATGAATTCGTGGTTCCAAGGTCAATGCCAATGACAATTTCATCGACTTCATCTTGATTATTTATAATTGGCTCTGAAATTTGTAATAAACTCATTTTATAAAATTTAATTTAGTTTTTATTATTAAAGAAGTTTTTTTTAAATATTTAATTTTGATAATATTTTGTCCAGCATTTTCAAAATCTTTATTTTGATAATTTTTCAAAAATTGCAAAATTAAATCTGCACATTGATTGTCAATTGACTGTTGATAGCCTGATAATTGCTCGATATTTTGACAATCTTCAATATTTTCTTGAAGCAAAATTATTTCTTTTAAAATTTCAATATCAGGTTTTAAACTTTTCTGGTCATCATCTAAAAAAATATTTTGCAATTCAAGCAAATGTTCGGCGCGTAAAGTTGGGTTGCTTAGAATTTTATATGACTCATTAATAGCAATAGATTTATCAAGATCTGACAATGATTTATCAGGGTGATATTTTTGTTGTAATTCCAAATAATTTTTCTCTAATAAATCAAGATCCAGTTCATATTTTACTTCAAGATTTAAATTCAAAAAATGATTTATCATATATTAAAACTCTCTCCACAACCACATCGCCCTTTTTCATTTGGATTAACAAAATCAAAGCCCGAACTTAATTCATCTTGTTTAAATATCATTTCGCTTCCAATTAAAAACATTGAAACTTTTGGGTCAATAAATATTAGAATTTGCTGACCAGAATTTTCACAAATCACCACATCATCAAATTTGCTAATATTTTTATCTTTTAAAGCATATTCGATGGTGTAGCTTAAGCCCGAACAGCCACGGGTGCGCACCCCAACTCGAATTCCTTCGCAAGGCTCGTTGCGTTTTTGCAATAATTTTTGAAGCTGTAAAGTAGCTTCAGGGCTGATTTTAAGATAATCAACAATTGGATTTCCTGTAGCTGAAAATTTTAGATTCATTTTATTTACTTTCCTTTTGTTTTTTATAATCTTCAATTGCCGATTTTATTGCCTCTTCAGCTAATACCGAACAATGAATTTTAACAGGAGGAAGCGATAATTCTTCAGCAATTTCTTTATTGGTAATTTTTACGGCTTCATCAATTTTCATACCCTTAATCCACTCGGTTGCAAGTGAGCTAGAGGCAATAGCGGAGCCACATCCAAAAGTTTTAAATTTGGCATCTTCGATAATTCCATCATCAGAAACTTTGATTTGTAATTTCATGACATCGCCACAAGCTGGGGCTCCGACTAGTCCAGTTCCGATATTTTTTTCATCCTTAGAAAATGATCCAACATTTTGTGGGTTTTCATAATGATTTAAAAGTTCTTTTGAGTATGACATATTTTGTAAATTAAATTAATGAGATTTCCAGTTAATAGATTTTAAGTCGATTCCTTCTTGCATCATTTCCCATAGCGGGCTCATGTCTCGAAGTTTTTCGACTTTTTGTGAAATTAAATTTATTGCATAATCAACCTCTTCTTGAGTTGTGAACCTACCAAAACCAAAGCGAATAGAAGTGTGGGCAAGCTCATCATCAACCCCAAGCGCATGCAAAACATAAGATGGCTCAAGAGAAGCAGAGGTGCAAGCCGAACCCGAAGACACTGCCAAATCCTTAATTGCCATAATCATTGATTCGCCTTCAATCCCAGCAAAAGAAAAATTTAAATTACCAAGATAGCGTTGCTCTAAATCTCCATTTAAATAAACATGGGTTAATTTTTGCATGGCATCGTAAAATTTTTGGCTAAATTTTTTGATTTTATTGTAATCACTATCCATTTCATTTAATGCAATTTCTGAAGCCAAGCCAAGACCAGCTACCAATTGTGTTGGCACTGTTCCACTTCGAATACCGCGCTCTTGCCCTCCTCCACTAATCATCGACTTAATTCGAACTCTTGGCTTTCGACGAATATAAATTGCTCCAATTCCTTTTGGACCATATATTTTATGACCAGAAATACTCATCAAATCAATATTCATCTTTTCGACATCTAGAGGAATTTTACCAAAACTTTGCGCACAATCAGTGTGAAAAAACACTCCTTTTTTTCGGCATAAAGCCCCAATTTCGGCAAGCGGTTGAATTACACCAATTTCATTGTTAACCGCCATAATTGAAACCAAAGCAGTTTGATTAGTAATTGATGATTCTAGTAAATTTAAATCAACTAAACCATTTTTTTGCACTGGCAAAAAAGTAATTTTGAAACCATCTTGCTCGAGATCACGACATGAATTAATCACACATTTATGCTCGGTTGTTAAAGTTATAATGTGTTTTTTATCAAGATTTTCATAAAATTTAGCAACACCTTTAATCGCTATATTGTTTGATTCTGTAGCTCCAGAAGTAAAAAATATCTCTTTTTCATTGGCATTAATTAATTTGGCTACTTGCAAACGAGCATTTTCGACAATTTCTTCTGCTTTCCAGCCAAAAGCATGGCTTCTTGAGTGCGGGTTTCCGTAATCATTTTTCATGACTTCAACCATTCTATCAATCACCCGAGGGTCAATTGGAGTGGTTGATTGATAATCCATGTAAATTGGTAATTTTATTGTCATAATTTTTTTATTTTTTTGTTATAAAATTCGCTAAATATTTTTAGAAAATAATCAATTTCTTCAAGATTATTTTTAATCGAAAGACTAACTCTAATGCTTCCAGTTAAAAATTCACTTTCTACATTCATAGCTTGCAATGTCTTTGAACTGCTAACAGAACCAGAAGAGCAAGAGGCTCCGGCACTTACGCAAATGTTATTTAAATCAAAATTAATAAGTTGAGTTTGGTTGTTTAAATTTTTCACTGCATAAAAGCAGGTATTTGGAAGCCTTGGTACATTTTTACCAAAAATTTTCAAATCACCATCAGTAATTTTGAGCAAATTTTCTTCAAGATAGTCTCTTAAAACTTTGATTTTAGCAAATTCAATCAAATTCTTCTGAGCGATTTCTACCGCCAAACCAAAGCCAGCAATACCAGCAATATTAAGCGACCCTGCCCTTTTAGAATTTTGCTGTTTGCCACCCAATATTAATGGCATAAAATCTAAATTTTTTCGATAAATTAAAGCACCAACCCCAGCTGGACCATGAATTTTATGAGCCGAAATCGAGGCAAAATCAACATTTAAAGCCTCCAAATCTAC
>JBMSPZ010000091.1:0-5943 GCA_049423025.1 Rickettsiales bacterium | reverse complement strand
TTCCGATATTAACATGCGGTTTATTACGCTGAAATGTTTGTTTTGACATAGTATTTAAATTTAAATTGTTGGAATTTTTTCATCAAGTTGCTCTTTTAAAACTTGCAAAAATTTATGCTGTAAAAAAGGAGTTAATTAATGATTTAATTACTTTGATTTTCTCATAACTACAAATTTATTATTTTTAGAAATAAAATGCAAATTATTTTAAAAAAATTTATAAAAAGGCTGTTGAAATTGACAAAATAAATTTATAAAATGATAAAAATAATTTAACTTCAAATAAAATTTTATCAATCATGAAAGTATTTTACGACAAAGATGCTGACCTTAGCATTATTCAAAACAAAAAAATTGCAATTATAGGATATGGCTCCCAAGCTCATGCCCACGCCCAAAACCTTAGAGATAGCGGAGTCAAAGAAGTAAAAATTGCCTTGCGCGAAAATTCTCCATCAATTGCAAAAGCTAAGCAAGTTAATTTTGAGGTTATTACCAATCAAGAAGCAGGTAAATGGGCTGACTTAATTATGATCCTAACCCCAGATGAATTACAAGCCGAGATCTACAAAAATGATCTTCACGATCATATGAAATCTGGAGCATCACTAGCATTTGCTCACGGTCTTAATATCCACTTTGGATTAATCAAGCCTAGAGCTGACCTCGATGTATTTATGATCGCTCCAAAAGGTCCTGGACACACTGTTAGAGGTGAATATGCAAAAGGTGGTGGCGTTCCATGTTTAGTTGCCATTGCTCAAGATAAATCTGGCAAAGCTCTAGCCACTGCCCTATCCTATGCGTCTGCTGTTGGTGGTGGTCGTTCGGGAGTTATCGAAACAACCTTCAAAGAAGAATGTGAAACCGATTTATTTGGAGAACAAGCGGTTCTATGTGGTGGCGTTACCGCTTTAATTCAAGCTGGTTTTGAAACTTTAACTGAAGCTGGTTACGCTCCAGAAATGGCATATTTTGAGTGTTTGCATGAAATGAAATTGATTGTCGATTTACTTTATGAAGGTGGAATTGCTAATATGCGCTATTCCATTTCAAATACCGCTGAATATGGCGATTTAACTAGAGGTCCAAGAGTTGTCAACTCACAAACTAAAGCTGAAATGAAAAAAATCTTGCAAGAAATTCAATCAGGAAAATTTGTTGAAGAATTCATGCAAGAAAATAAAACTGGTAAGAAAAATTTTGACGCTTTAAGAGCAAAAGGTAAAGCTCATCAAATCGAGGCGACGGGTGAAAAACTTCGCGCCATGATGCCTTGGATTGCTAAAAATAAATTAGTAGATAAAAACAAAAACTAAAAATAATTAAATAGCTCCCTTCTTTACCAAAAGTTGGGAGCTATCACAATTTTCTTTAAAATTTTAAAATAAATCATTTCAGATTTTAAATTCTAAATCTCGTAAAAAACTAATTTTTGGTCATTCGAAATTATTACTTTTTTTCCAATCTTCTTAAGATTTTCTTCCATTTTAGTAACCTCATCTACAAACATGTTATAATAAAAATATTTTTCAACCCAAACTCCGCTAAATCCAGCTTTCTTAATTTCGAAAATAAATTTATCAAACTCCAATTCTGACACTTGTTTTTGCCATAAATGTGATTTACGATTTTTTGGTGTTGGGTAAGAAAAAATCAAGTCATTAGAGTGTAAATAACCTGAAACTGAACGATACCAATCTCCCTTAACCTCTGGAAATCCGAAAACTGGATACACAAAGATTTTTGATTGTTTAGGTAAATAATTTTCAATTTCTTCAACAAATTTTTTATCATTTTCATATAACCTTTTATTTTCTGCGAAATCATTTGAAATCCTATTTGGCATTCCAACCGCCTCAAGATATCCAATTACAAAAATCAATATAACCATAATCTTTAAAACAAATTGTTTGCTTTTATTTTTTTGCTGTTCAATCAATTGATCAAAATAAATTCCCCAAAAAATTAACCCAAGAAGCGTAAAAATAATATTAAAACGACACATAACTCTAAATTGCGAATATAAAAGATGTGTAATTCGATAAAAACCTCCAGAGCTAAAATATAAAAAGGTCAATAAGGCAATAACCGCAAAAAATTTTAATAATTCTATTCGGTTTTTAGTAAATTCAGCTCCAAGAAATTTAAAATATTTTTCATTTTGATTAGAATTTTTATTAAGTAAAATCCGCATTTGAAACAATAAAATCAGGCAATAGCCCAGTAATGCAAATATGCCAATATTATGATTCAACCCTTCGGAAGAATTGAAAAAATATGAATCTTTTGAATATTCATGAAAATTTCTCATAAATTCCAAATAATGATTAAATGCAGGCAAAGAAAGTGAGGCAAAGCTCATTTCATAAATCAAAGTTGTCTTGTAAGATCTAGAGATTATATCAATAAAACCATATTTATAATTGAAAATAAAATTTCCAAAACAAACAAAAAATGTATAGAGAAGAAAAATAATTAGCACCAACAAAATATTTAAATTTTGAATGTTCATTTTGCCATTTCTAAGATAAATCATCAAAAAACCAAAAATTAAAATAATCAAAAACATATAGGCATAGTAAGCCGAGCTTATGATGGTTAAAAAACCCAAAATAATCGTATAAAAAAAATATTTATTTGGTGACAATATTAATTTTTTAGACGAATCAATTCTTACAAAACTAACCTTGTCTTCGCAAAACCAATAAACAATCAGAAAAGCTAAAGGTAATCCAAAATAAAAGCCCATGGTAAAATTATGGATAAAGAAAATTTTTGCTAAAGCTACCGAAAAAAAAGTCGAAATCAAAATGCCCAAAAATTTTGAAATCCTGAATTTAATTAACACTAAATTAGTCACCAAAGCAATCAGTATAGTGGTTACATAGCTATAAATTAATTGAATTAAGATAAGGTTTTTAGTAAAAAAAGCTATAATATAATACATCATAACTTCCAAATAATTATGATCCAAAACAAAATCTCGAAAACAATTAGTGTCAAGAATTGGATAGGATAATTGATTTGGGCAGTAAAAGGATTTACTTACAGCAATATTTTTAATCCAAAAGAATACAAATAGTCCATCAGATTGGAAATAATATTTTCCAAGGTCCAAAAAGGGATTAATTTGAAAATAAAAAAACAAAATTAAACAGCTCAAAATTGGTGCCAACGAAAAATAAAGGATTTTAGAACTTTTATAATTTTTCATTTGAAAATTGAGTTATTTAAAAATTATTAATTTACTTAAAAAATTAAGATGATTAAATTAGATGTTATTTTAAAAATTTTCAATCAAATAAATCTATAAAATGAAAGAAATTTCTGTAATCATTTTATCCGCAGGCAAAGGAACTAGAATGCAATCAAATTTACCAAAAGTGTTGCATAAAATTGCTGGACGCGAAATGTTAAACATGGTGATTGATGAAGCCAAAAAACTGCATCCAGCCAATATTTCCGTGGTAATTTCTAGCGAAATTGAACCCTTTATTCATTTTATTAAAAATCAACATCTTGATACTACCTTAGATTTTATTTTACAAACTCAACGACATGGGACTGGTCACGCCGTTAAGGTGGCACTAAAAAATTTTAATCCAAATTTAAAATTACACAAAAAAGTTTTAATTTTATATGGTGACACCCCGCTAATTTCAGCCGAGACCTTAAATAAAATGTTAGAAAAGTTACAAAATAATTCAGTATGTATTTTGGGCTTTGACGATGAAGAGGCAAATAATTATGGCAGATTGGTGATCAGCGACGAAGGCAATCTCGACAAAATAGTTGAGTTTAAAGATGCCAACGAAACTGAACGCAAAATAGCCTTATGCAATTCTGGGGTTATTGGGGTTGATGGTGAAATTTTGCCTCATTTATTATCACAAATCACTAATGATAATGTTGCGGGCGAATATTATCTTACTGACATTGTCGCCATAGCTAATATGCAAGGTCATAAATGCACTTTCATTAAAACCAACAAAAATGAGGTTTTAGGAGTAAATTCAAGAGTCGAATTAGCAAATTTAGAAAAAATTAAACAAAAACAAATCCGCCAAAAAATGATGGAAAATGGTGTAACTTTAATTTCCCCAAAGTCAGTTTATTTTAACTATGATACAATTATAGCCAATGATGTAACCATTCATCCAAATGTAGTTTTTGGACCAAAAGTAAAAATCGAAAGCGGAGTTGAAATTAAATCATTTTGCCACATCGAAGATGCAAAAATAAAATCGCAGGCAGTGATTGGACCTTTTGCAAGAATTAGACCAGGCACAACGATTAATGAAAATGTTCATATTGGTAATTTTGTGGAAATAAAAAAATCTGAAATTGGACAAGGCACAAAAATCAATCATTTAAGCTATGTTGGCGACAGTATTATTGGCACTAACACCAACATTGGAGCTGGCACAATTACTTGTAATTATGATGGCTTTAACAAATATCAAACAATTATTGGCGATAATGTTTTTATTGGCTCTAATTCTGCTTTAATAGCTCCAATAATTATAGAATCAAATACCTTAATTGCAGCAGGATCAGTAATTACCAAGAACATTAAGGAAAATGATTTAGCTATAAGCAGGGCTGAACAAAGAAATATAATAAATGGGGCCAACAAATTTCGTCAACAAAAAAAACCCAAATAATTATGAAAATTATTTTTACTTTAATGTTATTTTTTGGCTTTTGGTCTTCAAGTAATGCCACCCAACAAATTCAAGAAGTTAATTATTTTGCCTCGCTTCGCTCCAATGAAACCAATGTAAGATCGGGACCGGGCGCAAACTATCCAATCAAACATTCTTTTAAAATTAAAAATTTACCAATTAAAGTAATAAGTGAATATGATAATTGGTGTGAGATTGAAGATTACGAAGGTTCTAGAGGCTGGATTGCACAAAATTTAATCACCAAAAAAAGATTTTTACTTACCTATAGCAAAAACAAAATCATAGAATTTTATACCAAAAAAGATGAAAATTCTCGCAAAATTTATCATTTGGAGAACTTTATTATAGCCGAATATTTGAAATGCGAAGGGTCTTGGTGTCAAGTCAAAATTAACGACAAAAAAGGCTATATTTTATCATCAGAATTATTTGGAGTAGATGAAACATAATTTTTTCAAATTAATAACGCTTTTTTTACTTACTTCTTGTGTCAATAAAAACTCCCCAATTGATAATGAATGGATTGGAGATGCTTATTCTGGTTTTGCCAATTATAAATCAGTTATTGCCAAAAATTACATAATTTCAACCTCCGAAAAAATCGCCTCCGAAGTTGGAGCCGAAATATTAAAACAAGGAGGCAATGCCATTGATTCTGCAATTGCAGTGCAAATGGTATTAAATGTAATCGAGCCACATTCATCTGGAATTGGTGGCGGATTATTTTTACTTTATTACGATCATAAAACCAAAAAAACCATTTATTTTAATGGACGCGAAACCTCACCCGCCAAAAGCTTTCCAGAAATGTTTTTGGATGAAAATGGTAAGGCTAAAAATTTTTACGATGTAGTTTCTACTCCGCTAAGTGTTGCAACTCCAGGAGCATTGCACGCCTTAAAAAAAGCTCATCAAAAATATGGTAAAATTAAATGGAAAAATTTATTTCAACCTGCCATAAAAATTGCTTCACAAGGATTTAAAATGTCACCAAAAATTTATGCTAATCTTAAAAATATCAAACATTTATCCAAGGCAGAGGATCTAAAAATCTATTTCGATAAAGATAATAAACCAAAGCCGATTGGCACAGTAATTTACAACTTCAAATTGGCAAAAACATTTGAAAAAATTGCCAATCAAGGAATCAAAGTTTTTTATCAAGGAGATATTGCTAAAAATATCGAAAATACAATTCAAAAATCTCGTGATATTAAAGGCTTATTAAGCTTAAATGATTTAAAAAACTATC
>JBMSPZ010000090.1:0-5951 GCA_049423025.1 Rickettsiales bacterium | reverse complement strand
ATTAATCAACAAATTGTCGATAAAGAAAATAGTTTAGCTCATCTTAAGGATAATATTGTTTTGTATGAAGATTCTAACGAGAAAAAAATTTTAATAAGATCTTTTTCGGTAAAAAATTTCCCAACCAAATGGGCTCAATATCAAAATCGTGATTTAATCGGTGATTTTTTTCAAGATTTACGCCGAATGGAATATCCATTTTTAACATTTTTTTCTATTACTTTACCCAAAGATTCCGACAAATTAATTGATAATGCTCGCACTAAAAATTTTAATGCTACAAGGTTGTCAAATAGCGAAATGGCTCGATTTATCCCCGAAATGAAAAAATCAGCTTTGGAATGGCAATTTGTAAATGAAAAAATTAATTCTGGACAGAAAATATTAAAAGGAATTTACCAAATTTTAGTTTTTGCTCCCGAAAATAAAATTAATGAAGCCGAACAAACTTTAAAATCAATTTATAAATCTTGTGGCTGGACAATTGTGCGTGATAAATATTTGCAATTACCTTCATTTTTAGCGGTTTTACCATTTAATTTGTCGGAAGGTTATTTTAATGATTTAGAAAAATTAGGAAAAACCAAAACCATGGTATCATGGACGGCGGCAAATCTGGCTCCAATTCAAGGCGAATGGAAGGGCATGAAATCCCCTTGCATGATGTTATATGGCAGGCGAGGGCAGGTCTTTTTTTGGGATCCTTTCGCTAATGACGAAGGTAATTTTAATGCGATAGTTGTTGGCAAATCAGGTTCAGGAAAATCGGTTTTAATGCAAGATTTGGTAACCTCAACTCGAGGCAAAAATGGGATAGTTTATGTAATTGATGATGGTAGATCTTTTATGAATAGTTGTCGGTTACAAAGTGGCGAATTTATTGAGTTTAGCGATAAAGCCGAAGATGAAATAATCATCAATCCATTTTCGGTTATAAACCCAGAGACAATGAAAAAATCTCCCGAATATAAAACTGAAGTTATCAGATTAATTACGGCGATAATTTGCCAAATGTGTGAAGGTGATCCAACTAAAAAAGATGCCAAAAAATTAGATCAAATTCAAAATCGTTTAATTGAAAAAGCGGTGGGAGAAATTTGGGAAAAAAATGGATCGACTTCTTCAATTTCAACAGTTAAAGATTTTTTTGATAATTATCCAGATCAAAGAGGCAAAGATTTGGCGACATTAATGGAGCCATTTACTAAAAATGGCGTTTTTGGCAGATTTTTTGAGGGTAAAAGTAATATCAGCTTATCCAATCATTTCATGGTTTTTGAAACCGCAGAATTAAAAAATAAAAAGGAATTACAATCAATTGTTGTAATGTTTTTAATGTTTTTAATTTCTGAAAACATGTATTTCGGCGATCGTAAACATCAAATAACTTTAGTCATTGATGAGGCTTGGGATTTATTGCACGGCGAGGGTTCATCAATATTTATTGAAGGTTTAGCCCGTAGGGCGAGAAAATATGGCGGAAATTTAATTTTAGGCACTCAATCGGTAAATGATTTTTACAAAACTCCCGCCACAATCGCCGCTTTTGAAAATAGCGACTGGGTGATTTTGTTATCACAAAAAAAAGAATCAATCGATATGTTGGCATCGACTAAAAAAATTTCGATGGATAATGATCCGGCATTAAAAGAAGCATTAACGAGTTTAAAAAAAGTAGAAGGACAATATTCGGAAGCGGTGATTTATGGTCCAAAAGGTTGGGCAATTGCAAGATTAATTTTAGATAAATATTCATTAAGCCTTTATTCTTCTAAGGCAGATGATTGGGCAAAAATTAATAAATTAAAACTCGAAGGTTTACAATTAGAAGAAGCATTGGCTGTTTTGGCGGAAGAAAAATCACAACAAAAACAAACTCGTTTATTGAATGCCAATGATTATCGCAAAATTATTGATTTAACAAAAAATATAGAACAAAAAACAAGCTTTGAAGATGCTTTAGAGATGGTAATAGCTGACAAAATACAAAAAAAATTTCCACAATCATTTCAACAAATTTATCATCAAAAATTATGAATTTTTTCAAAAAAATACCAAGATTTATTCAAATTAATATTGCCATTTCTTTTTTAATTTCGTCTTTGAGTTGTTTAATAATTTATAAAATTATTGATTACAAAATTCCTAAAATTGCAGTTGTTGATTTATCATATCTTAACAATGAATTTGTGGTTAATTTGTCTCGACATTTATTGGAAAATAAAATTGATGATAAAAATGTTGAAGAAGCTGTTAGAACTCATCTCGATACATTAGAAAGCATTCTCAACGACATTAGTCAAAGCAAAAATAATTTTATATTATTGCAAAAACAAACCGTAATTTCTCCCAATATTGAAGATATAACTAAGCAAATCGAACAAGTTATTTTTAATAATATTGTTGCCAAAACTAGCAAAAAAAATATTCAGAATGAAAAATAAATTTACAAAAAATCCGATTATAATATTTCTAGCTGTAAGTTTAATTGCTATTTCATTTTGGATTATTAATCGATTTGAAATCGTTGTGAATTATAGCGATTCATTGCCATATCATTTTGTAATTATTGATAAGAAATTAATTCCAACCAAGAGAGAACAAATTTTTGTATTTTATGTTTATGATAATAAACAACTCGGAATCAAAAAAATAAAATTTATCAAAAAAATTGCGGGTTTACCTTTCGATAAAATCATTATCGATAATAAAAAAATTTATGTTGCTAATAAATTTATTGGGGTGATTAAAAATAAATCTCGCAACAATCAGCTTCTAAGTGCAATCGATAAAAACATAATAGGTGAACACCAATATTTTGCTTACGCGCCGCACAAAGATTCTTTTGACTCTCGTTATAATGAAATAGGATTAATAGATGAAAAAAACATTGTTGGCACTGCTATTTTTGCTTTTTAGCAAAATGGCAAGTGCTAAAGATTACGGAATTCACGGCGTGGTTTACACAATCAAAGAAAAAAACTTGCTGGAAGAAATTCAAGAAAAATTACAGCAAGCAAGACGAGATGGTAGACTAGAAAAATTTCAAAATAATGTTAAAGAAAAAATTTTCCAACAAGTTAACAATCCGCAATCGACTAAAAATTTACCAAAAACTTTAATTAATCGCAGTTGGAAGTATGATCCATCAGTGTCTTTGCCTCATGATTTAAAAGATCAAAATGGCAAAATTTTTTATAAAGCCCATACCAAAATTAATCCTTTAGAAAAAATTATTTTAACCAAATCATTAATTTTCATTAATGGCTTAGATCAAGAGCAAGTAAAGTGGGCGCTTGATAAATATCAGCAAAGAAAGGGTAGGGTAAAAATTATTCTAACTACGGGTAAGATAATTGATTTGATGAAAGCAAAAAAAATTCGTTTTTATTTTGATCAAAATAATTTTTTAATCGAAAAATTTGATATCAAAGCTTTGCCCGCAATCGTTGAGCAAGAAGATAAGGCATTAAAAATAACCGAGGTTGCGATATGATTAAAAACGCAATCCTAATTTCAATAATTTTTTTGATCGCTAATGTAAGCGAGGCAAAACAATGCACGGGAAGAATGGTTAACCCGATAACTGATATTTGTTGGTCATGTATATTGCCAATATCGATTGGAGCAAGCCCCGTAGTTCCAGGAAAAACCGCCGATACTTTAAATTTTCCTTCACCGCTTTGTGTATGTCCAGCACCTCCGCCAATTTTTGTAAGACCCGGAATCGCTATTGGTTATTGGGAGCCAGTGCGAATGGTCGATGTCACCAAAGAACCATTTTGCTTTGTAGGAATTGGTGGAAAAAAAATCGATCCAGGAATTTCAATTGGATCGGCTGGAGATCCTGAAGTTGGGACTGGCAATCAAGAAGATCCGGCTACTTGGAATGTTCATTGGTATATTTATCCGGTTTTTAGCCTTTTGGGAATATTGTTTGATACTATTTGTGCGGAAATAACTCAAAGTTTTGATGTGGCATATATTACCGAGATAGACCCATTGTGGCTCGATGATGAATTGTCATTTTTAATAAATCCCGAAGCAATTTTATTTGGCAATATCATTGCACAAGGTGCTTGTGTCGCTGATTGCTTGTCGGCGTCATTTTGGTTGCCCCTTGATCCATTATTTTGGTGTTCAGGTTGCCAAGGCGGAATGTATCCGGCGAATGGTAAAGTTCTTACGCATAACACTTCAATTCAATCTTCATCATTAGTAGTTTCAAGAATGCTTTATAAACTTCATCGGGAAGTTCTTTTGCCAATTACTTCTGGACCCGAAGCCATATGTCACGCGATTCCTTCACCAATGATTAAAAAATCACAATATCGGACACAACTTACCGTTCCCGTGCCAACAATTGATCCATTTTTAGGTTGTAATCCGCTTGGAAAATCAACCTTCTTTTGGGAATCATTGCGAGAAATACCTGTTAAAGGTGAAGATTTTAATTATTTAATTTGGAGGAAAAGAAACTGCTGTGCATTATAAAAAATTTTTTTACACATTTTTATTTTTATTGATAGCAACCAATACCTACGGACAGAATCTAACAGGTTATAATAACATAAATAATATTGAAAATGAGGCTGAAAATTTAGTTGCCGAAATTGAAAATAATAAAAATGATGCCCTTAAAAAACATCAAAAAAATATTTCGCAAATATTAGAAAAAACCGATCAAACAAAGTTGAATAAAAATTATCAAGAAACTCAAAATTGGTTAAAGAAAAATCAAGATAATTTATTCGCCAAACAAACTCAAAAACTGCCAAAAATCGATTATGATATAACTGACGAACAAAGAAAAAACGATGTAATTGCTAAGTTGCTTCATAATTATCGCTTTAAACCTGACGAAATAAAACAAGCATCAATTAGTCATTATCCTTTGATGATTTTTGTTTCATCATCAATTCCTAAGCAAAGTTTAAAAGATTTGATGTATCAAGCTAAAAAAGCGGGGGCGGTTTTAGTTTTTAAAGGATTTATCGGGAGTTTTAAAAATACTCAAGAATATTTAGCGAATATTTCTAGAGAAGAAATTTCGGCAATAATTGATCCACGATTATTTGATTTATTTCAAATTGAAGTTGTTCCGACTTTTGTAATTTTAAATGATGTTTTGCAAGATTGTGAAAAAAATAATTGCTACTTAAGCCCCGTGCATGATCGCATAGCAGGCAATATTACCTTGCAATATGCCTTAGAGCAATTTGCCCAAGATGCCAAAGAAAATAGTTTAGTTTTCGAGTTTTTAAAGAAAATTAAAGGAGATAATGAATTATGAAGAAAGTCATTTTAATTATTTTTTTATTAATAACAAAATTAGCTTTAGCCAATAATTTAGAAGAAGCTCGAAAACAAGCTTTAGATTTTGGGTCAACATTTAAAGATTCGCCGAATAAAACTATCAATCAAACCAATAAAATTAATAGTCCGGGCTATGTCACCGACAATCCAAAAGAAGCGAAATATTATGAAGGTCCACAAATGCAAAATGATAGCGAAATTGAAATAAAAAATTCGCCACAAGGAAAATTATTGAGTGAGGATTTAGGTAAAAGACCAAAAATTAATTTAAATTTAAATGATGAATTTCTAAAAAGTTCTCAAGCAATTCAAGGCAATCCCGATGAAGTTGTGGCAATGCTTACGGGCAATTATCAAGAATGTAAACCGGTGGAAATTAAAAGAACACAAAATGAAATTAAAATTTGTGATGAATATGAAGAAACTGATTGTGTCGATGGCAAAAAATTAGTAACAATATCTGGTGATTTTGCTAGTTGGAATTTTCCGTATTTGGTTGTTGATATTTCAAGAAGGGGAGGCGGATCATGCACTAAATATTATGCCAATACATTTCTTAATATTGTTGATGTAAGTAAAATACAAGATTTTATGCTACAATATCTAAGATGGGATGATATTATTCAAATTAAAAT
>JBMSPZ010000089.1:0-5955 GCA_049423025.1 Rickettsiales bacterium | reverse complement strand
AGAATATAATATTCCAAAAATATAAGCGAGTGAATACCACCTAACTTCGATAATTGATAAAGAAAAGGCTACGGGGTTAAAATTTGGAACATTAATTATCAATTTAACTCCTTGCTATATAATTATAGGAATTATTTTCTTTGATGAAAATATTTTTTGGTAAAACACCATTTTCGTAGAAAATATCAATTGGAATGCCCCCTCTTGGAAACCAGAATCCTGAAATTCTAAGCCATTTAGGTTTGATGCAGTTAATTATGTCCTTGGCAATTTGAATAGTACAATCTTCGTGAAAAGCGCCGTGATTACGATAAGAAAACAGATAAAGTTTGAGTGATTTACTTTCTACAATTTTTTGATTTGGAACATAATCAATAATGATATGGGCAAAATCGGGTTGAGAGGTTATCGGACAAATAGAGGTAAATTCAGGGCAGGTTAATTTAATCGAATAATCAATATCGGTATGAGGATTTTTGACCCCTTCCAAAATATTTTGATGAGGATTTGTTAAATTATATTTGGTTTTTTGTCCAAGAAAATTTTCTTTATTTTGATTTTTGGAAATTTTTTTTGTCATTGTCTAATTTGATGATTGCAGTTTTATAAATTAAATTTAAGATATTTCGTTAATAATAATTCATTTAATTTTAAATTAAATTAAAATTTAATTGTACAAATAATTTTTACAATATTTAAAGTTTGGCAAATATGGAAAATTCAGAGGCTTTTTCTTCAAAAGGTTTTTATTTAGAGGGTTCTTATAAAAAAAACAAGGACGCGGTTTTAATTTTTGCTGACGGCACTAAATTTTATGGTTATGGTATAGGAAATTTTGGCGAAGTTATTGCTGAAATTTGCTTCAATACTTCAATTACCGGATATCAAGAAATTCTTACAGACCCATCTTATTTTGGTCAAATTATTAACTTTACCTTTCCCCATATCGGCAATATTGGGGTAAATAATAATGACATCGAAGCCAAAAAGGTTAGGGCGTCGGGTTTAATAATTCGTGATGACATCACAAATCCTTCAAATTATAGGTCAATTAATCACTTTAAGGATTGGCTTAAAGAAAATAATCTAACCGGAATTTGTGGAGTTGACACCCGTTTTATAACTCAGAAAATTCGTAAAGATGGAGCCAAAAATGTTGCGATAATTTATCAAAAAAATCTTGATGAAAAACTAATTGAACAGGTTTCAAATAAAATTAAAATTGCCACCGATCTTAATGGTGTTGAATTAGCTTTAAAAGCTAGCGAAAATAAGCATTACAATTGGAATGGGGAGTCTAAATGGGTGCAAAATCAAAATATTTATAATCAAAATAATGAAAAAAAATACAAGGTTGTTGCCATTGATTATGGTGCTAAATTGAATATTCTAAGATGTTTAAATGAGGTTGGTTGCGATGTTAAAATCGTCCCTGCTGACGCCACATTTGACGAGATTATTAAGTATCAACCAGATGGAGTGTTTTTATCAAATGGTCCGGGCGACCCTGCGGAAACTGGAAAATATGCGATTACCACTATTAAAAAAATATTAGAACAAAAAATTCCACTTTTTGGAATTTGTTTGGGTCATCAGCTTTTGGCTTTAGCCAGCGGAGCAAAAACCAAAAAAATGCCACAAGGTCATCGCGGAGCCAATCATCCTGTGCAAAATTTAAAAAATTCCAAGGTTGAAATTACTAGTCAAAATCACGGATTTTGTGTTGACAAAGATTCCTTACCAAAAAATGTTGAAATAACTCATATTTCATTATTTGACGGTTCAATTGAAGGGATAAAACTTAATGATTGCCCAGCTTTTTCGGTTCAATATCATCCCGAAAGTTCACCTGGTCCAAGCGATAGTTTTTATCTATTTAAGGAATTTGTTGAATTAATTGATAATTCAAAATAAGACGCAAATTTTAAAAAAATTTAATGGAAATCGGAGTAATTTCAAACATTTATTTATTGATTTTCTTTCCTTTATTTGCTTCTTTAACTTGCCAAATTTTTCCCAATAAAAATTTTTGTTTTAACATTACCATTTTTAGTTTTCTTTTGATTTTTGCATTGATTTTAAAAATCTTTCCAGATGTTTTGATTTATGAAAAAATCGCTAGCGACTTTGAATTATCAATTGTTTCCTTGGCATTAGAATTTTCGCTTGATTTACTTGGAATTATTATATTATCAATCATAATCTTCTTAGAATTTTTGGTAATTATCTTTTTTAAAAAAGATATTGATGTAATATTAAATTCAAGGCACCACGCCAATTTTTATTCAGTTTTTTTATTAAAAATTTTTAGTTTAATTGCCTTAATTTTGGCAAATAATTTATTTAATCTATTCTTTTTTATAGAAATTTACAGCTTCGCTTTTTTTTCCATAGCTACAATTTCTTTTAATAAAAAATTATTAAATATTTCATTTCAAAATTTTTGCTTAAGCACATGTTCTTCGCTGTTAATCTTGATTTGTTTCTTTTCAATTTATTTAATTTTTGGTGAATTAAATTTCGAAAAAATCGCTGATAATTTATTTTTATTACCCGCCACTAATTTTTGGATCATGATTGATATTTTAATTTTGATTTCAATTGCCTTCATATTTAAGTTTTTTCCAATTTGGCAATATTTTCAAAAAATTAAAAGCTCTAGTGTCATTGCTAGTTTTATCATAATTGATGCCTTTTTTATCAAGATTTTGCTTGGGATATATTTGGTTATGAAATTTATTTATTTTTTCTTTGGTCATAATTTTTTATTTACTCAATATCAATTTGCAAATTTGATGGTTTTTTCGGGATTTATCTTAATAATCTATAGCTCATTTAAGCTTCTAAAAGAACATCATCTCAAGGTAATTTGTGCTTATTTTTCGATTAATAATTTAGGATTTATTATTTCGGCAATCGGAATGCAAACTGTCGAGTCAATGCAGGCCTTATTCTTCTTTTTGTTAAATTTTTCTTTAGTTAATTTTTTTATTTTTTTATATGCCAGCTTTCAAAAAAATATTTTTAAAACTTCATCTTTAAAAGCTTTATATCATATCATGAAAAACAATCCATTAGTAGCAATTCCAGTTAAATTTACCGTAATTTTTATCGCGGGATTACCCTTTACTTTTTTATTTTTTGGATATTTTTATATCGGCTTGGCTTCGTTCAAAATTGGCATTAATTTGATGATGATTTTGGCATTAATTTTTTCAAATTTTGTTCATTTTAGAATAGCGGTTAGAATCATAAATTCGGCGGGAAGTAAAAATTTAATTAAGGTCGAAGAATCTGTAAAAATTGAAAATAATTTTTACCAAATTTTTGTGTTTTGGATATTAATTGTGGCGATTTATATTAATGTATTTTCGGCTGGAGCGGTTAATAATTTGGCATCCAGATTTGCGGTATTTTTACTATCTAATTCAATATAAAATTTATGAATCAGGGTCAATTTTTTTTATTTATTTTGGCTTTTTTTCCTCTTATCTCTTGGTTTGCTTTGCGCTTTTTTGCCGAGTTTAAAAAATTTTATAATTTTTGTTTTTGTTTATTTCCAATTTTGTATTTTATCAACCTAATTGAATCAACAAAAATCTTATCAAATAATAATTATGAAATCGTTATTTCTGAAGCAATTAGGTTTGTGTCGTTATCTATTTATGCTGATAAAATTAGTATTATTTTTTTGTATTTATTGGCTATAATTTGGATAATATTAGCTTTTTATTTAAGTGCTTATTTAAGAATTTCTTTTGCCGATAATAAAAATGATTTTAAAGAATTCGTTATTTTAATAATTGCCACAATCAATTTACTTGTTTTAAGTAAAAATTTATTCACCATTTTATTCTTTTACATTTGCTTAATTATTGAATGTAATTTTTTTAGTCAAAAATTTTTAAATTTTGATGAATCAAAATTAACAAAATTCTTCTCTTTTTCTCTTTATATCGAGAGTTTTTTGATTTTTTTGGCAATGATTCTAACCTTTAAAACCAACTCTCAGCTTGAATTTGTTGAAAATATCATCGTGCCTTTAAATTATAATGAAAATCTATTTGGTTTTATCTTTTTATTATTCTTTTTTGGATTATTTTTGTCGATATTAATGCCATATTACCTATTTTTTAAAAATGTTAAATTTGATAGCATTATCATTGTAATTTTATTTTTGTTAACCTATTGCTTTGCCAGCAGTTTTGTATTTTTAAAAATTATTAATTATATTTTTGGTCTCAAAGGATTTGGATTATTAGCGAAAAAATTTGGGCTAGTATTTTTTGAAATAATTATCTTGTCAAACATGGTAATTACTGGATTTTTACTTATTAAGAAAAAAGATTTAAAAACCTCTTTGCATCTTCTTTTGGTGAATCAATTTAGTTTTTATATTTTAACTGTTTTGGTGCAATTAGCCAATAAATTTAACTATTCATTTATTGCTACCATTTCATTTACTTTGAATTTGGTCATGATGTTTTTATGTTTTGCAAATTTTGAACTTTTTTTTGAAAAATCGGCATTAAAAAATCATAAATCTATATTTAAATTTATGCCCATAACTTGTCTTTTGTTATATTTTTCTTTAATTTCTTTAATTGGCATTGTCCCAGTATTATCAATGGTTGATAAATTTTATTTGGCAAAATCAATTTTGCTTAAAAAAGATTATTTAGCGTTAATTATTTTTGTGATTAATTTTTTATTTTTATCTTTTTATTCATATAAAATTTTTATGTTATTTAATGCAAAATTAGATGATAATTTTGTGAATATGAATTTGGATAATATCAAAAATAATGCCAAAATAGTAGACTTTAATCCAAATTTAATTTTAACCATATTGGTGCTTGCAATTATTTCAATGATGGGAATTATATTCTTTTCAAATTTAATTAAATTTTTATCCTTTTTATGAATCACAAGAAACAAATATTAAAAATTTGTACAAATTCAAAAATTGCCTCCAAATCAATAGCCTTAGCTTCGAGCGAGCTTAAAAATAATATTTTAAAAATGGTGATTGCACTATTTGAAAAGAACCGAGAATATATAATTGAACAAAATAAAATTGATGTTGAAAATGCTTTAAAATCCGGTCTAAATTCTGCCAAAATCGATAGGCTTCATTTAAATAATATAAGAATTGACGGCATTATTAAGTCGGTTGAGGATTTAATTTTATTGCCAAATCCAGTTGGAAAAATCTTGTACGAAACTAACCGTGAAAATGGTTTAAATATCAAAAGAGTTTCGACGCCAATTGGGGTTTTGTTAGCGATTTACGAATCTCGCCCCAATGTTACTTCAGATATTTCGGCATTGGCAATTAAATCTGGCAATGCGGTAATTTTGCGCGCAGGTTCAGAGTCGGTTTTAAGCTCAAAAGCTATTGCCAAAATTTATCAAGAGGCACTAGATCATTTCTCGCTTGATGTCAACGCTGTTACTTTTATTGAAAATACTGATAGAAATTTTTTAAAACAAATTTTGCAACAAGATAGTTTAATTGATGTTGTTATTCCAAGGGGTGGAAAGGATTTGATTAATGCTATTTCGAAACAAACTAAAATTCCAATTTTTAAACATCTTGATGGCAATTGTCATACCTATATTCATCAAGATGCTAATTTGGAAAAAGCTAAAAAAATCCTTTTTAATGCAAAGCTTCGAAGAGTTGGAATATGTGGAGCAACCGAATCTTTGTTAATTGATAAAAAAATTGCCAAAGATTTCTTGCCAAAAGTTTTAAATGATTTATTTGCTTGCGATTGCGAAATTCGTGGCTCTAAAGATGCTATAAAAATTGATCCAAGAATTAAATTGGCTAAGGAAAAAGATTATTATTTGGAATATTTGGATAAAATTTTGTCAGTAAAAATTGTTAAAAATATTGAAGAAGCCATTGAGCATATCGCCAAATATGGCTCATCGCACACCGAATCAATT
>JBMSPZ010000088.1:0-5982 GCA_049423025.1 Rickettsiales bacterium | reverse complement strand
ACTGGAGGCGAAGAGGCGGCACTTTTTGCCTATAAATTATTTCAAATGTATCATCGCTATGCTGAAAAAAATCGTTGGAAATTCGAGATTTTGTCAATTTCTGATACTGGTCTTGGAGGCTATAAAGAAGCTTCCGCAATTATTTCTGGTCGTGGAGTTTTTGCTCGTTTAAAATTTGAATCGGGTGGGCATCGAGTGCAAAGAGTGCCTGAAACTGAGGCTTCAGGGCGAGTTCATACTTCGGCAGCAACTGTGGCTGTTTTGCCTGAAGCTGAAGAGGTTGATATCAAAATTGAAGAAAAAGATTTGCGAATTGATGTGTTTCGTTCGTCGGGTCCAGGTGGTCAATCGGTCAATACCACAGACTCGGCAGTTAGAATTACGCATTTGCCGACAGGTGTGGTAGTTTCGATGCAAGATGAAAAATCGCAAATTAAAAATCGTGAAAAAGCCATGAAAGTTTTGCGTTCAAGAATTTATGAGGCAGAGCGCGAGCGCCTTGAAAGAGAGCGTGCAATGGAACGCAAAGAGCAGGTAGGAAGTGGCGATAGAAGCGAAAGAATTCGTACCTACAATTTTCCACAAAGTCGAGTCACCGACCATCGTATTAATCTAACAAGTTACCGTATTGACGAAATTATGATGGGGGAACTTGATGAAATCGTTAATGCTCTTGTTGCTGATGATCAAGCCAAAAAATTATCGCAAGAATAATTGAAGCTAATTTTTTCTGAATTATTTTTTTAGTTTGGTGCGGACGGAGGGACTTGAACCCACATGCCGTGAGGCGCTAGATCCTAAGTCTAGTGCGTCTGCCAATTTCGCCACGTCCGCTTGTAGATTGACTATTCTAGCTAAAAAATTTTAATAAAAAAGAGTTAATTTTGATATTTTTTTAAATTTAATTACCAAAAATTTCTAAAATTTTGATTTTTAAGAGGTTGATTTTAAATTATTTTTATAGATAATATTAAAAAAAATACTGACAAGATTTCAAAAAATTTAATCAAAAAATTATGACAAAAAAATTTGATTTATGTGTGATTGGTGCGGGTCCTGGTGGATATGTTTCGGCAATTCGTGCGTCGCAACTTGGACTGAAAGTTGCCATTATTGAGGCTAATCATTTAGGTGGAATCTGTTTGAATTGGGGATGTATTCCAACTAAAGCATTATTGCGCTCTTCGGAAATTAATCATTTGTTGCATCATTTGCCGGAATTTGGTTTTTCAGCACAAAATATTCAGCATGATTTTACCAAAATCATCGAAAGATCGCGTGCGGTTTCGAAGCGCTTAAGCACAGGGATTTCAGGCTTGATGAAAAAAAATAAAGTAGAAGTTTTTGATGGATTTGCCAAATTTTTAGATGCCAAAAAAATTTCTGTAACTAAAGATGGAAAAGAAGTAGAACAAATTGAAGCTTCGTATTTTGTGGTGGCAACTGGCGCTAGAGCCAGAATTATCCAAGGAATGGAACCAGATGGCGAAAATATTTGGACTTACCGCGAGGCGATGACCGCAAAAGCTTTGCCAAAATCGCTTATTGTTGTTGGTTCGGGAGCGATTGGTTCGGAATTCGCTTCATTCTATCGTAATATGGGAAGCGAAGTAACAATTGTTGAGATGGCAGAAAATATTTTGCCAGTAGAAGATGAAGAAATTTCCAAGTTAGCTCGCAAATCTTTTGAAAAGCAAGGGATAAAAATTCTAACCTCAGCTTCACTAAAATCTTTAACCAAGGGCAAAGGCGAGGTAGTTGCCAAGATTGAAATTGCTGGCAAAATTGAAGAAATTAAAGCTGAAAAAGTAATAATGGCGGTTGGCATTGTTGCCAATGTTGAAAATCTTGGATTAGAAAAAACTAAAGTTAAAGTTGAAAAGGGTCGCATCGAAACTAATGGCTATATGGAAACTTCCGAGTCAAATATTTTTGCCATCGGCGATGTCGCTGGGGCGCCATGGCTCGCTCATAAGGCTTCGCATGAGGGCATCATTGCTTCTGAAAAAATCGCTAGTAAGCTTGGTAAATATGACGCCAAAAAAGTTCATCCAATTAAAAAGGAAAATGTTCCGGGATGTACCTATGCCATGCCCCAAATTGCTTCGATTGGCTTAACTGAAAAGAAGGCCAAAGAATTAGGTAAAAAAATTAAAGTAGGTCGTTTCCCGTATTTAGCCAATGGCAAAGCAATTGCTATGGGTGAATTAGAAGGGCTAATCAAAGTTATTTTTGATGAAAAAACTGGAGAACTTTTGGGGGCACATTTAATTGGGGCTGAAGTTACCGAAATGATTCAAGGTTTTGTTATTGCTAAACAGGCTGAACTCACTGAGGAAGATTTGATGCACACAATTTTTGCTCATCCAACAATGTCAGAAATGATGCATGAAGCCGTGCTTGATGCATATGGCAAAGCAATTCACTTTTAGATGAAAAATGTTGGAAGTGGCAAAGCTTTTGCCAATAAAAGCAATTCAGATTCAGGGAGGCAGGCTTCTGATGAAATGGGTCTAGCTGATCTGGCTTTTGCTTTTGAATTAGATGATAGTTTGCATTTTCGTGGCAATTCCTCTCCAAATTCTTTAAACGAAACTTTGCAAAATCCAAATAGCAGTGAAAAATCATCAAGCTCTTATTCAACATCATCTTCATCCTTAAGCGAAAAATCACCATTAAATTCAACATCAGCGCTAGATGCTAGGAAGGTTCAAAAAGAAAGATTGTCTCGATCCTATCCTTAAATTTTCCAAATATTTCAAAATTTTATTCTAAAACAATTTTTAGATGAAAATTTAAAAAATTAGAATTTAGTTGAGTCGATATTTATGCCGATTAATTTAGTTAAAAAATAATAAAGATTAACTAAATTAATATTAATTTATGCTTCAACCCCCTTCTAATTCTACATTGAACGCGACTTCTCTTGCAAATTCAATTGCAAGGCAAAATAATATTTTGCAAAATAGGAGGAGTATGATAATTGAATTAAATGTACCATTTTATGATTCGAATCCAATTGACAGTGTAAGAGCAAGATCTATAAATCCGCCAAGCCGAGCAATTGATTCTGGTTTAAATCCAGAAACCTCTTGGTCTTCTGAATTGCAAATCGAAAATGCTCTTTTGGATTTAAGAAGATTAAGTCATGAGAATCTCTTCTCAAATAGCCATCAAAATAATAGGGGGTAGGGTTAATAAATTGATATAAAATTAATTTACTAATTTTTGAGCATATTCCTTGGCATCAAATTCTTGAAGATCCTCAATTTTTTCGCCAATGCCAATTGCATAAATTGGTTTGCCAAAAATTTTTGAAATTCCAACGACAACTCCACCCTTAGAACTGCCGTCGAGCTTAGTAATAATAAGACCATCAATGCCAACGGTTTGATTAAAAATTTCAGTTTGCATTTTTGAATTTTGTCCGATGGTAGCATCTACAATTAATAAATTTAAATGCGGAGCACTGGCATCAAGCTTTTTAATTACATTATTAATTTTTTTAAGTTCATCCATCAAATTTTGTTTATTTTGTAGACGCCCTGCAGTGTCAATTAGCACGACATCAAAATCATTTTTTTTAGCATAATCTACTCCGCGATAAGCTACAGAAGCCGGATCTTCACCATCTTTCAGTGATAAAATAATCTCGCAATTTGCTCTTTTTGCCCAAACCTCAAGTTGCGAGCCAGCTCCAGCTCTGAAGGTATCGCATCCAACAATTAAAACTTTTTTATTTTGTGAACTTAAATTATTAGCAATTTTGCCAATGGTGGTGGTTTTGCCTGCGCCATTAACGCCATTGAAAATAATTACTTGTGGTTTATGTTTAGAATCAAATTGTATTTTACCTTCGCAAGGCTTGAGGATTCTGGTAATTTCTTCGGCAAGAAATTGTTTGATTTCTTCGATATTAACATTTTTGTTAAACTTTTTTTCACGAAGATTTTTGATTAATTCCATTGAAAAATCTGCACCTAAATCATTAATAATAAGGGTTTCTTCGAGTAATTCTATGGTGTTTTCATCGAGCTTTTTATGGGTAAAAATTTCGCTAATAGCTTGCGAAAATTTTTGGGAACTATTTTTAAGTTGATCGGTGATTTTTGCTTTGGAAAATATTTTAAATAATGACATGATTTGATAAATTTGTTAATCTAAAAAAATTATAAAACTTAAATTAAAATAATCAAAGAAGAATCAAAGATGATTTAAATGAATTTCTGGATTAACGGCATCACGCCCCTTTCTAAGACCAAAATATAATTGCGGATATTTTACTTTACCAGAGTCGCCAACGGAGCCAATTTTTTGTCCTTGATAAATTTTTTGACCACGATTTACCGCAAAGTCTTTGAGATGAGCATAGGCTGAAATCCAACCTCCAGCATGTTTTATAATTACCAAATTGCCATAGCCTTTAAGTTCATTGCCAACATAAGCGATAATCCCATCTTCAGAGGCTACCACATTTTGTCCAGATTTTGCCTTAATATTGATACCATCATTAAAGAGTCCAGCACTTTTTGGTCCAAATTTTGAAACAATTTCGCCACGCACTGGCCAAGTGAAGTGATTGGATTTGTTGGCAATTTTTTTGATTGCATCCTTATCAATTGGTTTGTTTATTTCGAGTTTGGTTTGCACGATTTGATTTTGAGCAGGAATTATATTTTTGACGGTTTTAGAATTTTCATCAGCTTTGCTAAGCTCCATTGCTCTGACTTCAGTTGGCTTAAGTCCATAAGATTCAATTTCGGAGGATTTATCGGTATTGTTGGCTTTGGCTAAATTTTTTTCAGCCTCTTTTTTTTGTAGATTTTCATTGAGTGGTTTTTCTTTTGCAATGTTGGAATCGGCTAGGTTTTTTTCTTTGGAAATATTTTGGGCATTTTTATCACTCTTTAAATTTTTTGCTAAATCTTTTGAATTTTTTTGAGCAATTTCAATATTTTCAGTAGGTTTTTGCTCAGGAGTTTTTAAGTTTTTATCGGCATTAATTTTAATTTTATCGCCTGGATAAATTGCATATGGAAATTTTAAATCATTAATGGCAATCAAATCATTTACTTTCATGTTATATAATCGAGAAATTGAATATAAAGTATCGCCATCCCTTGATTCATGATAACTTGCAACTGGAATTTTAATGTTTTGACCTACCTTAACTTGATAAGGGGGCTGGATGTTGTTTAATTCAATGATATCGCGTAAATTAGTATTATTTTTTTTGGCAATTGAATATAGGGTATCGCCTTGCTCGACTTTAATTTCTTTTTTTTGAGCAAGATTATCTTTAGGAGATTTTTCGGTTTTTGCAGGAATATTTTCGGCAGAATTTAACGCCGATTTGCCGGAGGATTTGCTTTGGGTTGGGCTTTCAATAATTTTGCCCTTAGTACTTTCTTCGATTTTTTTATCTTCAACTATTGATAATTCTTTGTCGGCTTTGTTTTCAGCTTTTGCTTTATTTTGAGTTAGGTTTTTATATTTATCTTGATTATATTGATTGGATTTATTGTAATTAGTTTTATTTTTATTGATTATTTTCGCAGGTTCTTGCAGGCACGAAGACAATGAAAAAAATAAAAGAATTATTAAGAATTTTGAGAATATTATTGCTAAGTAATTCATTTTTTTTAAAAAAATTTTAATTAAACTTATTTAGAGTTTATAATTAATGATTAAATTATCAATCAAGAAAATATAATAAATATGAATTTTTTTTCCGAAGTAAATATAGAGATGCAAATTTTAATTTTGGCAATTTTTGGGGCAATATTTGGCAGTTTCGTAAGTTTGGTAACTTATCGAGTTGCCAGCAAAGAGCCAATGATTCTTGCGAGGTCAAAATGTCCGCATTGTCACAAAACTTTAAAATTACGCTCATTAATTCCAATTTTTTCATGGATTTTGCAAGGCGGAAAATGTATTTTTTGTAAACATCCTATTTCTGCTCGATATTTAGCAATCGAATTT
>JBMSPZ010000087.1:0-6209 GCA_049423025.1 Rickettsiales bacterium | reverse complement strand
CCACCAGCTGCCGCAATCTCGAGACCTCTTTTAGCTGTCTGGTTACCCTTCACATCAGCAAAGTCCACGTCAATTTCAATCGCTTCCTTTGCCGTGAAATCACCGCGTGAAACAGGGCTCATCAAAACCCTTTCTTCTCCTTCCTTTAAAGGCTTCGTGTTCAAATGCTCAACAACCTCTTTTAGATTGGTTACTGCATAAACCACAATCCCATCTACCTGACTCGCCTCTTCAGCATTTTCAATTACCCCAAATTTAATTGCCGAATTACCAGAATTAGCAAAATTTTTTTTGTAGCTTTCCAAACCCAAATCATTGGTTTTATTTTTAGCGCTCATGTTGTTTGCCTCAATATTATCGCTATGACTAATTTGCCCCGACATTATCTTGGCATTGGCTTCTGGAACTCTGGTTTTAATAGGTTTTGGCTTACCTTGCAAATCAACAAATCTCACTTCAGTAGGCTGATTATTATTTTTTTGACAACCAGCGAAAGAAAAAATTAAGGAAAAAATTAGAAATTGTTTTGCGATTTTTTTCATAAAAGTGATAGTAATTTATTTTTCACCATAATGCAATTTTTCTGCTAATTTATGGGGACAGTTAAAACCTAAATATATTTATAAAAAGATTTTTAAATTATTGCAATTTAAAAAACAATTTATTTATTAATTTTATGATTTTTTTATGTCATCTTCATCAAAAAGAATTCTTTTTGATGACCCTTCTAAATCATCATATTGTTTATTTTTTGTACACCAAAAGAATGCCAACAAACCACCAAGACTCATTATCAAAGTTAATGGAATTAAGAAAATCAGTACATTCATAATTTCTTTTTATAATTTAATTTTAATGAATTTAAAGTGACCAACAATGAAGAACTTGACATCGCAATCGCTGCCAAAAGTGGCACAATGTAACCAGCAATTGCAAAAGGCACAGCAAAAATATTATATATTAAGGCAATGGTCAAATTTTGTTTCATAACTTTAAAGGTTTTTTTGGAAAATTTAATTAGATAAATTACCGCCAATAATTTATCGCCTTCAATCAAAATATCGGCGATATTTTGCGACAAATCAACGGCCTTAGAAAATGATAACGAAATATCAGCTAAAGCAAGAGAGGGAGCATCATTGAGACCATCTCCAATCATTAAAATTTTCTTGCCATCATCTTTGAGTTTTTGAATAATTTCAGCCTTTTCAACTGGATTTTTTTGCCAATAGAATTGATTTATATTGGTGATCTTGGCTATTCTTTCCACCTCTTGTTTTTTATCTCCCGATAACAAAATAATTTTTTTGTTTTGAGATAATAAATATTCAATTAATTCATGACAATTTTCTTTAATTTTGTCTTTGAAAACAAACAAATATTGACAATTTTCGCCCGTTAAAAAGCAGGTTAATTCACTTTGTAATTCGTCTTCAAAGTTATTAATTTTATCGAAGGAAAAATTTATTTTGCAAAATTCTTTATTGCCGATATAAAAAGTTTTTCCATCAACATTTCCAGAAATTCCAGAACCTTGTTTAGAAGTTGTGGTTATAGTGTAATTTTTATTTTTAACAATTTTTTCTAGTGATGTTTCTAGTGATTTTGTTAAGGATTTTGCAATTGGATGGTTACTAAATTTAGCAATATTATAGGCGATTGCAAAATTGTCTTGATGGTCAATATCATCAAGCGAGACTTGATTATATTGCTCACCACTAATCTCGTAAATTCCAATTAGATTTGGCTCGCCAACGGTGATACTTCCGGTCTTGTCAAATATTACATAGTCGATTTTTTCTAATTTTTCTAAAACTTCGCCATTTTTTATAATGATGCCATTTTTTACAAAATTCGCAATCGCCAAGGATTGCGCAATTGGAATGGCTAGTGCCAAAGCACATGGGCAGGTAATAATCAAAACCGCGGTTGCCTTCATCAAAGCCAAATCCCACAAATCTTTTCGATAAAAAAACCAATAAATAAAAGTTAGAAAAGCAATTAAGTGAACCGCAGGCGTATAATATTTTGAAAAATTATCGGCAATTCTAACATAAGTATTTTTTTTAAATTCAATTTTGGCAATAATTTCAATAATTTTAGACAATAATGATTCATTGATATTTTTTGATATTCTTACCTTGATTGGATTGCCATTATTAATGCTTCCGCCAAATATTTGATCGCCAATTTTAACATTAACAGGAATTACTTCACCAGAAATAAGTGAATTGTTAATTATGGTTTCTCCTTCAATAATTTCGCCATCACAAGCAATTTTTTCTCCACTTGCCACCAATAAAACCATATCTTTTCTTAGTTTTTTACTTGGAATTAGAGTCACCTTTCCATCAACTTCAATCCTGCCAAAGGTAGTTTGTAATAATGAAAATTCTGAAGTTATATTAAAAATTTTTTTTCGCGCCTTGAAATCAAGATATCTTCCAATTAGCAGAAAAAAAATCAGCATAACCACCGAATCAAAATAAATATCACTGCCAATTCTATAAGTTTGAATAATACTGACTATTGTTGCCAAAAAAATTGCAATTGAAATTGCTAAATCCATATTTGGAAAGCCTTTTATCGTCGATTTATAAGCTGAAATAAAAAATATTCGACCTGAATAAATTATAACGGGCAAAGCAATAATTGATGACAAAATATATAAAAATTGGCGAGTTATTCCATTAATTTCATGTTGGTTATCAAACCATAGGGCAAATGAAAAGAGCATGATATTGCCAACCCCAAAACCCGCTACAGCCAATGCTTTGAAAATTTGATTATTAAATTTTTGTTCAATTTCTTTGATATATTCATCTTCAATTGGTAAAGCCTTATATCCGATATTATTAATTAAATTTATTAAATTTTTACCATCTGCAAAATCACCTTGCCAAGTTAATTCTAAAATTTTTTGAGTTAAATTTACTCGAGCATTTATTACTCGTTCTTGCTTTTTTAACAAATTTTCAATTAGCCAAACACAGGCGCCACAACTAATCGCAGGAATTGCTAAATTGATAGTCTTATAATTGTTGTTTGAAATTAGACTGTAATCTTCAATGGCAAAATCTTCCTGAACTGGAAGTGGTTTCAATGAAATATTTGAATCAGTAACTCTGCTTAAATAATAATTACTTAAACCATTATTTTGAATAATATTATAACCAACTTCGCACCCATTACAACAAAAATTTACCTGATTTTCTAGTAAAATATTTTCGCAATGAAGGCATTTTTTCATGAGTTATATGGTGATTTATTTTCTAAATCCTCGGGCTTGACAATAAAATAATAAATATCTTGAATCACTTTATCTTTATAAGAAACAACAGTTTCTAGCTCCCATGTTCCAGCATGTTCCAACTTAAACTTGACATATGAAAAGGATTTTGCCTGAATTTGACCTTGATAAGCTAAATCAAATTTTTCATCGGGTAAATATTTAAGCTTATAAATTACCTCAATTTCAGTCATCAAATTATTATTTAAATCAGTTAATAAAGTTTCGAGTGAATATTCATTTGGGCTAGTTTTTTTGATGTCGTTTTTAACAAGATAACCCAATTTTCTTTGTTCTTGAATTTTTTCAAGAATTTTGTTGTAATCCGAAGTTTTTTGATAAGAGCCTGATGTGTATATGCCTCGCCATGTTTTATTGGCGATAAAAATATAGGCAACATTTACAACAACAACAATGGCAAAAATTGCAAATAAATAATATGGCCAATAAATTTTAAAATCTTTTAGATTAATTGGTTTTTTCATAAAATTGGGTTAAAATTATTTTAAATTCATTATACAAATCATTGTAATTAACTTCAAGAATTTGTTGTTTTGCAATAATTACAAAATCATAATTTTTTTTCAGGGAAGTTGGACATAATTCTCTAAAAATATTATTTATTCTTCTTTTGACTAAATTGCGATTAGTAGCTAATTTACAGGTTTTTTTAGATATTGTAATGCCATAACGACAAAATTCTAAATTTTTGGGATTAACAGCTTTATCAATCGTTGGATTGTATAAGAGGATAAAAGACTTGCTGTGAATTTTTTTGGCGGTATTTTGGAGTTTTTTGAACTCTATAGACTTTTTAATCTTAAAAATTTTCATTTTCAAAATAGTTATTATTTTAATTTTAATATTATTTTGAAATTTTCTATTTTGTTTGAAAATTTAACTAATAGATTAAATAAATATTAGTTAAATTACACAAAATCTAGCTATAATTATACAGATAAAGAGAAGCGTCCTTTGGCACGGCGTCTAGCTAATACTTTTCTACCGCCAGCGCTTGCCATTCTTGCTCTAAAACCATGTCTTCTTTTGCGGACAATTTTGCTTGGTTGCCAAGTTCTTTTCATAAAATTTAAGAAATTTAAGTGGATTATTTAATCAAACTATTTAAAAAAATTCGATAATTATTCATTTAAATTTTAATCATCATCGATTTATTTGCAATAGCTAATTTACTTTTTTATTTGGTTATTGCCATCTACCAAAATTACTTTTGGTTGAAAATTACGAGCCTCTTCCAATTTCATTGAGCCATAAGCGATAATAATAACATTATCTCCAACCTGAACTTTACGAGCGGCGGCGCCGTTGATTTTAATTTCGCCAGAATTTCTGGATGCTTTAATTGCGTAAGTGGTAAATCTCTCGCCATTATTAATATTTAAAACATCGACCATCTCGTGGTTTAAAATTCCTGATTGATCAAGCAATTCTTCATCAATCGAAACTGAGCCCTCATAATTTAAATCAGCTTGGGTGACTGTGGCCCTATGAATTTTGGCTCGCATTAATGTAATTTTCATATGTTAATTATGTTGTTTATAAAGTTTAATAGCTCTATTTTCAAAGGCTTGCATCATTTTTTGCGTGGCTGAAGAAAATATCGCGCCAAGCATTTTGCTAAGTAAAAGAGAATTAAATTCAAATTCAAGATAAAAATTAACCAAACAATGATTATTGTCAATTTTAATTATTTTCCATTGATTAATTAAACTTTTGAAAGGACCCTTAATAGCTCTGGCTTCAACAAAAAATTCTTCATCGCTAATTTTTTTAAAAATTACATCTGAGGTATATTTTTCATAAATACTTTTGAAATTAATAACTAAATCGGCGTGAAGCTGATTTTCATTAATTATTTTGGTAATATGAGAGTTACTGCACCAAGGCAAAAATTCTGGATATTTTTCTATATCAATTACCAAATCATAGATTTCCTTGGCAGAAAATTGCATTTTTTTTGATTCTTGAATTTTTGGCATCGATTTTATGAAAATTGTTCTTTTTTAATCATTTCTTCCATTTTCTTTGGATCAATCTTTCCAAATTTTCCAAGCATTTTTTGCATGACCTTATATTTTTTTATCAATCGATTTACTTCTTGGATATTTGAACCCGCCCCTCTTGCAATACGATGTTTGCGCGATGAATTTAGTAAGTCTGGATTTTTTCGCTCTTTTTGCGTCATCGCCAATATAATAGCCTCTTGCACTTTAATTTCTTTTTCGAAATGACCCATTTGCTTGAGTTGTTCTTTAATTTGCCCAACTCCGGGTAATAAATTTAATATCGAACTCATGCCACCCATTTTTCGCATATTACGAATTTGCGACAAGATGTCATTAAAATCGACCTTGCCTTCTTTAAGCTTATTGGTGGTTGATTCCATTTCTTTCATATCAAAAATTTCTTGGGCCTTTTCCACTAAAGAAACCACATCGCCCATTCCGACAATCCTTGAAGCAATTCTATCTGGATTAAACTCATCAAGCTCTTCTAACTTTTCACCAACTCCAATAAATTTAATTGGACATTGAGTTGAAGCCTTCATGGTCAAGGCACCACCGCCTCTTGCATCACCATCGAGCCTTGTTAAAACAACTCCTGAAATCGGTAAATTTTCTTTAAATTTTTCTGCAACATTTACTGCATCTTGACCAATCATGGCATCAACTACCAATAACACTTCTTGAGGATTAATTTCTTTATTTATCTCAATAAGTTCTTCCATTAATTCCTGATTTATAGCGGTTCTTCCAGCACTATCCAAAATCAGTAAATCATAATTGCCTGAAATTGCCTGCTCTTTAGCATTTTTGGCTAATTGAAGTGGGCTTAAATTTTTATCAAAATTAGCAAAATCAACTTGGATTTTATCAGCTAATATTTTTAATTGTTCCGA
>JBMSPZ010000086.1:0-6238 GCA_049423025.1 Rickettsiales bacterium | reverse complement strand
TCTTTGAGCTCCTCAAAACTTACCTCGCGAGCCATCACCACTAATTTGGCACCCTGCTCTTTCCAAAAATCAACCGTTAAAAACGAACAAACATTAGCTTGAGTTGAAATATGAAGCTCTAATTCTGGTGCCATTTTTTTTACAAATTGGAATACTCCAGGATCTGAAACAATCAAGCCATCTGGCTTTACCTCTTGAACGGTTTTAATAAATTGCGGAAGTTTTTCGATATCTTTATTGTGTGAAAATAAATTTAAAGTTAAATAGACTTTCTTGCCAAATTCATGAGCATATTTGACCCCCTCCACCACATCTTCAAGACTAAAACTTGATTTAACTCGAAGCGACATATCAGGCGTGCCGATATAAACCGCATCAGCTCCATATAAAATAGCAGTTTTAAGGCGATCAAGATTGCCAGCTGGCATTAATAACTCAGGCTTTTTCATAGTTCAATTGAAGAAAAAATTAGTTTTAAGTTTAATAATTATATAATTTTTAATTAAAATTCCAACTTAAATTAATTTTCAAAATAATCATTAATTCATTTAAACACTAAAACCAAGTGAAGCCGATGCATGAGTTGTACCTAATCTAATTGGCATGGTAACATGTCCTCTGGTTGAAGTAGCTGGAGGTTCACCTAATAAAAAATTTATATCGAAATGCTTTAATTTAACAATAGAATTTAAGACTTCACTCATTTTTATTTCAGGAAACCACGGCTTGCCTCTAATATCGTTTTCTGACATAAAACTAAATTTTTCGGTAACTTTATCAGGTAAATATTTTAAAATTTGATTAAAAAAATCCTCGTCAAGGGAATTTTGTTTAGCATCATTAAAAACCTCTTCGGCACTAATTCTATTGCCAATTTTTCTTTGACCATTTTCATCGATATTGAATTTATAAAAAATTAATTCATGATCATTTGCAAACCTTTTAAAATTTTCTAAATTGCTTATTTCCGATCTTTTAACCTTAATTCTTTCATGCGTAAATTTATCTTTTTCTTCTTGACTTAATTGCCTATATTCATCAATTGATGCAGAAATAAATTTAAATTTTACCTCGGTAGATGTTTTATCAATTTCGCAACGAAAAAGAATATTTTCTTGGGGTTGACCTTCCCTAGAACCTTGTCCATCAGGGTTTTGTTCAATCACAGAATTATTATAGTCAGCTAAAAAACTAGATACAAAATTAAATCGACTATGAGTAGCAAAAAAGCCATTTCTATCATTAAAAATTTCAGTAAATTTATCACCAAAAAATTTTTTAAAATTTTTATGTTTGGTATCGTCTGGTTTTTTTAGACATTCATAAACAGTTCCAGCCAAAGATAGAGCTGAAGATGTTCCTAAAACACCATTGGCTATTTCTAAGCCCCTTGTCTCGCCATTTTTAGATGCAAAACCAATATTTACTAATGTTAGCATAAATAAGGATGCCATTGATAGAATCAAATTTTTACTTTGATTTAATTTGTTTTGTCGAAAATCATTACGATAATCCATATCCATATTAATACAATTCAATTCCAAATTGTTAATTAACAATAAGGAAAAATTGGGGTTATCCCTGATAATATCTTTGAAATGCCTATCAAATTCCTCTTTTTGCGGGTGAGTGTCTGGAGAATTTTCCTCAATTTCGGCACCAAATGCAGATATCTTTTTATAAACCTCTTGAAGTTTTTCTTTATATTCTGGATTGTGATATGGATTTTTGGTTAACAATAATAATACATCTTCTCTGGTTATAACCGGTCTATCAACTACAACATCAATTGGTTGAGATGCCAATGAAGCATTGTCAGGATATGTTAAAACATTTTGAGCATAACGCAAATCTAAATCAGAACCTAAATCAGAACCTGAATCAGATTGTGAACTATCATGATTATATTGACCAGGTCGAAAAATATCAGTTTGGGGCTCAGTATGGCGTATCGAATGTTCTGATGAAGGCAATTCTGGATTCATATTTTTTTAAATTTGGATTAATAAATAATAAATTAAATTTTTAATTACTTTCTAAAAGCCTTATTTTCATGATTTTGAGTTATCATAAAATTTTTGGCATTACCTTTATTATCTAGATATTTCACTGTTTTCTTGGCCTTCAAAAGTCAAACTTGCAACCGGTCTACTTGATGCTAATTTTTGAGCTTTTCCAATTTCATCTCCAAACCGTTCTAATTTTAATCTATTTCCAACGAGATTATCTAAACCAACTCCAAGGCCCATTAATTCCGAGGTTTGGGCTTCCAAATCAATTGGCTTGGGTTCAACAAAATCAAATTTTGCTTTAATTTTTGGATCTAAATAACCAAGAAGAAGATTAAAGGCATTTTTGAAATCTCGAGGATTTATTGAATCTATATCAATCATTTTATCTTTTAAAAATTCTTCAGGGGTTTTGTTGATTTCGATAACATCACCAGCAACTCTAGATATTCTTTCAATAAACTTTACGTTTTTTTTATTTAATTCCTCAATAAATTTTTTTAATCCATTTTGACTAATCTCAATTTTGGTTTTATCTTGAGTATTTCCAGTAAATAATGATTTTTCATCTTGATCTAAAGCAATATAATCAAGGAGTGATATCATTCTAAATTTGCAAGGGATTCCACCAAATTTTTCTATATAATCATCTTTAATTTCTGGAATAGCTATAATTTTCTTAGATAATTTTTGTTCATCATTACGCGATAAATCATCTAATCTTAAATCTCTTAAGGTTTCAATAATTTTATTGTTATATTTTTCAAAGCTTGATTTGTATTGAATTAATGTCACTTCATCAAAATAAAATTCATCAGGGTTAGATCCTTGAACTTTAAAATCTGAATTAGCAATATTTCCCAAAAATTTTTTTATATGTTTATTGCTTGAAAATAATTCTTTAGAGGGTAAACCATATAATGCACTAAAAGCAGAAAATATAAAACTTGCACCAAATAAAGAATTGAAGCCAATTACTGGAAATGTATTTCTTGAATCAGCTGGATTAACTGAGAGGTTAAAAGCAACTAAAGCAATTGAAGAAACTGCAAGGCAACTTGCACAAGACAATCTAGTACCTAAATCCAACGACCTTTCATATTCTAAATTAATTTTATCCAAATTAGTAGCAAAATTTAAAAGCAAAAGGGGTTTAATTTCTGAATTTTCATCTAAAAGATTACTCAAATCACTGAAAAATTTCGATTGACTTTGTAATGAATCTGGATTGTTGGGGTCAATTTTTGATCCACATTCAACTAATTTTCTTTTGATTTGATCTAAATTTTCAACTCTTGAGTTGGGACATCCCATCAATAATTCTAGAACCTCTTTAGTAGATAATTGGTCTCGATTTGTTTCAAAATCATTGCTTGGCAAAAAACTAATTGAAGATTTCAGTGAGGTAGTGATTTGCACACCTGGAACATCTCCAAATTGAACATGAGGTTGTTGAGATACAACAATTGCAGGTTTTTCATCAGATGCATTTGGTTGGGTAGTTGCTATGATATAAGTTTCTCCAGCTGGACTTGAAGTAAGCATAAAAAAAATAATAATTTATAGATATTTATTATTTTTAATAGATTTATTTAACAATCAATAGATTATTTATATAATATTTATTTCTAAGGAGTTTTTTCATCAATTAAATCGCTAACTATCAAATTTCGGATATTTTGAGCAATTACTTTGGTTAGATTTTCTTTTACAAATTCTTCGGCGCTATAAGTTCCATAGCGATTTATATCAACATCATAACTATCATAAGCTTCAGTTTTTCCAGATGAAATAACATTAGAGTCACTAAGTTTTTTGAGTTGATAATTTGCAAGAATGGTCATTTTATTTCTTCCAGCAGAACCAGTTATATTGGTAAAAGTTGGTGAAGTTCTTGTAGAAAAAGTGACTTCCAAAAGATATTTTGGTTCAACCTTAATATCATCAGGATTTAAAACATCTAACAAGTTGGATTTAAGTTTTTGGTGAAGTTGCTCGCGATTTTTTTTGATTTTAATCGATGCTAATTTATTGGCTATGGAAGTTTCGTCAAACTGATCTTTATAAATTACCTGAAATCCGCAGGAGGTTAAATTTAAAAAAACTAAAAAAATAAAAAATCTTTTAATAAAAATATTTATCATTTTGATTTTTTAAGATTAGAATTTTTAAAGATTAAAGCATTTTTTACAAATTCTACAAATAATGGATGCGCCTTAAATGGCTTAGATTTTAGCTCTGGATGAAATTGAACAGCAATAAAAAATGGATGATCTTTTAATTCAATTATTTCTGGAAGCTTCTTATCTGGCGACATTCCTGAAAATATTAAACCTGATTTTTCAAGAGTTTTTTGGTAAGAAATATTAACTTCAAAGCGATGACGATGACGCTCCGAAATATCAGTTTCACTATAAATTTTATGTGCCAAAGAATTTGGCTTTATTTGACAAGGATAAGCTCCAAGTCTCATGGTTCCACCTAAATTTTTTCCAGCTTTTTTGGTGCCATTTTTATCTTGCCACTCATGCATCATAGCTACAACAAAATCACCAGTTTTGGCGATTTCACTGGAAGTGGCATTTTTAATTTTGGCAACATTTCTAGCAAATTCAATCACTGCCATTTGCATTCCAAAACAAATCCCTAAAAAAGGTATTTTATTTTCCCGAGCAAATTTTATCATGGCAATTTTTCCGGCAGTTCCATCTTCACCGAATCCGCCTGGAACGAGTATGGCATGAATATTTTTTGGCAATGTTTTAACATTTTCACGGGCATTGACCCAGATAATATTTGCTTTAACTTTCAAATAAAATGCCCCGTGATTTATGGCTTCAATCAGCGATTTATATGAATCTTGATAATCATTGTATTTTCCAATTATTGCAATATTGATTTCGTCTTTTGGATTTTCGATGGCATCCTTGATTTTTGTCCATTTACTCAAATCTGGAGCCTTTTTATATTCCAAATTAAAGTATTTTAAAATTTCACGATCAAGCCCTAATTTATGATAAATCATTGGCACCTCATAAATTGAAGAGGCATTAGGCGCAGGAATAACTGCTGATGGGTTAATTGAGCACATTTGTGCAATTTTTTCTAAAATATTTTTGCTAATTGATTCAATTGGCCTCTCTACTCTGCACAAAATAATATTCGGCTGGATTCCAATCGAACGAAGCTCCTTAACCGAATGTTGAGTCGGCTTGGTTTTTAATTCATTAGCACTTTCAATGTAAGGCAATAAAGTAAGATGCAAAAAAGCACATTGATTTGGCAGTTCATAGCCAAGTTGACGAATCGACTCAAAAAAAGGCAAGGCTTCAATATCGCCAACCGTGCCACCAATTTCGCATAAAACAAAATCGACATTTTGCGAATCATTGACAATAAATTTTTTAATTAAATCTGTAACATGAGGAATAACTTGGACAGTTCCACCAAGATAATCCCCCTTTCTTTCTTTTGATAAAAGCTCTAAATAAATTTGCCCAGCGGTGACATTATCATTTTTTTTACAATCAACTCCAGTGAATCTTTCGTAATGACCCAAATCAAGGTCAGTTTCTGCACCATCTTCGGTGACAAAAACTTCGCCATGTTGAGTTGGACTCATGGTTCCTGGGTCAATATTTAGATATGGGTCAAGCTTTCGAAGCTTAACACTATATCCTCTTGCTTGCAACAAACTAGCCAAAGAAGCTGATGCCAAACCTTTGCCAAGCGAAGAAACCACGCCTCCAGTTATAAAAATAAATCTGGTTTTTTTAATATTTTTAGACATTTATTTAAATTATTTTCCTGTCATTATTCTATCGACCAATTGCTGAATAGTTGGAATAAATCCATTGCTATAAAATTGATCGGTAGCAAATCGGTAAGCACTATGCCCCGCAAACATCAGCTGATTTTCAATATCGATGCCATAACGAACATCTTGAAGAGTTTTTTGAATACAAAAACTTCTTGGGTCAGCTTTTTTTCCGTTGCTATAATGCATTTCCTCTTTGTCAGACCAGTTGCTAAATCTACATTGACTTAAACAACCCATGCAATTTATTTGATCGGTCAAAATTTGTTGAGCCTTCGATTTATCTACAAACATGATGGTTTCATCTGGAGTTTTCATTGGCTCATTAAATCCGCTGGCAACCCATTGATCAATTTTATTTTTATCACTAGACTTGACATAGACCACTCTACCTCTTTGTCCAAAAGGAATT
>JBMSPZ010000085.1:0-6256 GCA_049423025.1 Rickettsiales bacterium | reverse complement strand
CAAATCAAGATCTTCAATTTTAATTTCTGGTTTTTGTTGTTTCTTTTTTTGCTCAAGTTCAGCTTCTAACTTTTGAAGCTCTAATTCAATTGGGTCAATTTTAGGTTCTGGGGGTTTTGGATTTTGCGGTTGTGAATTATTTGAATTTTGTTGTTGAGGTTTAATTTCTTCAAGATTTTCTTCGCTATTTTCTTCATCAATTTCCAAAGAATTAACCTCTTTTAAATTAGTTTTATTATTGATTTTTTGCGATATATTTTTGACATTAACAGACTCGTCATCAAGATCTTTTTGCGACTCATTTTCTTCTTCGTTATGATCATTTTGATTGGTGTTGTCAATATTATCAATATTTTTGAGACCCTCAAATAACTCGGTTTTTTCAGAATTATTTGTGGCTTGGGGTATGTCTTTTGAATTGTCGGCAAAATAATTTTGTGTAGGTTTTTTTTCCGAGTCATCGTTAGATTTTGGCAATTTACCAAGCTTTAATTTTATTGCCTCCAATAGGCTAGATGAACTGGTTTTTTCTGACATTAACAAAATTAAAAATTATTAAAAATTTACCTCGAATAATATTCATAATTTTTAAATATTATTTCAATCAATTTTTTTATTTATTTTAAAAAAAATTAATTTTGTTTTTAAATAAATTTGCTCTCTTGTTTATTTTATTATTTTGTTTTAAAATTAAGAAAATTTAATTTCACAATAAATATGTTTAAAATAGCCATAATTGGGCGCCCAAATGTTGGAAAATCCACTTTTTTTAATCGTCTTGTTGGCAAAAATTTTGCCATTACCGCCGATATTCCTGGAGTTACCAGAGATCGCAAAGAAGCCACTGCCAAGCTTGGACCACTTGAATTTATTGCCATTGACACTGCAGGTTTAGAAAATGAAATCACCAACAATTCTCTTGAACAAAGAATGGTTGAGCAAACTCATTTAGCCATAGATGATGCCGATTTATGTTTATTTGTAGTTGATGGAAGGGCTGGGGTCAATAACACCGATTATTATTTTGCCGATATTTTAAGAAAATTAAAAAAACCAACTTTTTTAATTGCCAATAAATGCGAAAATTTTAACCAAAATTTTTTTGATAGCGAATTTTATAAATTAGGTTTTGGCAAACCAATTGCCATTTCAGCTGAGCATAAAATTGGCTTTGGTGATCTATATGATGCAATCGCTCCCGAAATTGAAAAATATCAAAAAAATTTCGGCGAATTAGAAATCGAAATTAAAGATGAAGTGCCAAATGATCCCGCTTCTGATGATGAGAATGATTTACAAGATGATGATAAAAATCATTTATTTCAAATTGCAGTGATCGGCAGGCCAAATGCTGGCAAATCGAGTTTTTTAAACAAGGTTTTAGGAAAAGACCGGCTCATAACTGGTCCTGAAGCTGGAATTACTCGTGACGCCATCGCCATCGACCATCTATACAAAAATATTCCAATTCGCTTCATCGACACCGCAGGAATTCGCAAAAAAAGTGCCATCAATAAAGAATTAGAAAAGCTATCAAGTCTCGATAGTTTTCGCGCTCTTCGATTTGCCCAAATTGCCATTTTAATGATTGATGCCAATTGTTTTTTAGATCACCAAGATTTGGCTTTGGCGGGGCAAGTTTTAAAAGAGGGTCGAGGTTTAGTTTTTGCTATCAATAAAATTGACGAAGTGAAAGGCGATAAAGAGGTTTTTATGCGCCAAGTTCGTTCGCAACTTCAAGAATTATTACCTGAAATTTCTGGGGCGCCGATTTTAGGAGTATCAGCTAAAACTGGCTATAATGTTGAAAAAATTATCGATTTAGCAATTGAAACTCACAAGCAATGGAGCAAATATATTCCAACTTCAAAATTGATGGAGTGGCTTAAATATGCGCAATCACAGCATTCACCTCAACTTTATAAGGGTCGTAATGTAAATCTTAAATATATAACTCAAATTAAAAGACGCCCACCAACTTTTGCAGTTTTCACTAATTATCCAAAGGCTCTTGAAGGCGGGTATCAGCGTTATTTAGTAAAAAATTTACGCGAATATTTTAATTTAAATTTAACCCCTATCCGCTTATATTTAAGAAAAAGTGAAAATCCATTTGCCGATAAAAAAGAAAAAAATTTTTCTAAAAAACTTCATGTTAAAAAAAGCTAAATTATTTTAGGCATATTTTAATTTCCAGCTGGTAATTTCGTCAATTGCCCTTTGGCTGTAGGCATTTTTTCTATCATCTTTTTTGATATTATTTGATAATGGCTCAAACAACCCAAAATTAACATTCATCGGCTGATAAGAATTATTGGCGGTGACAATTCTTTGATTAGAATCTGGCGAGATATGATTTAGCAAGCTTCCAATTGCCGTTTTATTTGATGGTCGATGAATATTTGATAAATTGTTTTTTAAATCATGAGCAATAAAAATACCCGTAATCAACCCCATCGAAGCCGACTCAACATAGCCTTCAACTCCAGTGATTTGACCAGCAAAATAAATATTTGGCGATGATTTAAAGCGTCCAAATTCGTCAAGCAAATTTGGCGAGTTAATAAAGCAATTACGATGAATGCCACCAAGCCTTGCAAATTCAGCATTTTCAAGACTTGGAATCATTCGAAAAACTCTTTGCTGTTCGCCATAGGTCATTTTTGTTTGAAAACCAACCATATTATAAATTGACCCAGAAGCATTGTCTTGTCTAAGCTGAACTACGGCATAAGGTTTTTCTTTGCGATCTTTAAGTTTAGTTAAGGCAGGAGATTTTGGAAAATGCGGATTGGTTAAGCCAACTGGTTTGAGCGGCCCAAATCGCAAAACATCTTCCCCTCTTTTTGCCATTTCTTCAATTGGAAGACAGCCATCGAAATAAGGGGTGTTGGTTTCCCATTCTTTAAATTCAATTTTTTTAGAATTAAGAATTTCTTGCACTAAATTTTGATATTGCTCCTTATTGAGTGGGCAATTGATGTAATCTGCACCCTCACCTTTGTCGTATCTTGATTGAAACCATGCCACATCAAAATTAATTGAATCTTTGAAAATAATTGGAGCGATGGCATCAAAAAAAGCCAGATTTTCTTGATTGGTGTGTTTTAAAATTTGTGTAGTTAAACTTTCGGTGGTAAGCGGTCCAGAGGCTATAACCCATATTTGGGAGCTGTTAAACGGAATTTCTAAAACTTCTTGGCGAATATTTTTAACTTTTTTGGTATCCAATAATTTTTCTTCAATAAATTTTGAAAACCCCTCGCGATCTACTGCTAAAGCACTTCCTGCAGGAACTTTATTGGCATCTCCCGCCATCATTATTAGTGAATTTAAGATTCGCATTTCTTGATGAAGCAAACCAATAGCGGTAGTAATTTCATCACTGCGAAGTGAGTTTGAGCATACTAATTCTGCTAAATTTTCGGTGCGATGAGCAAAAGTTTTACGATTTTCATTGCGATATTCATATAAATTTACTGCGATATTTCTATTGGCTAATTGCCAAGCTAATTCGCTTCCAGCTAAGCCAGCACCAACAATATTTACTTCAAAAATTGAATTCATAATTTTATTTTTTACATTAAAAAACCTCGTGATAATTATATCACGAGGTGATTTAAATTAAAATCTTTTTTACAAAGTTTAGTTGCCGTAAACTACTGTGCAACCTTCCTGAAAGATTGGAATGTAAATATTGAAAGCTTCAAAAGTTCTATCTACATAGGAAACCTTTTTAATATCTCCATTTTTCATAGCGGCATCAATTGAAGAATCTCCGGTGGCAACCAAACCAAGTGTTGATTTTACACAAGCCTTACCAGATTTATTGGCGGGAACAGAATTATCAACGCGAGAAATTGGATCACGGTCTTTCCATGAAGTGTAGATAAAGCCAGAGTTAACTCCGTTTGAAGTTTGAGCGCAAGATGCTACAAATAAAGAAAGTAAAATTAAAGAAATTATTTTTTTCATATTTTGAAAGATTGAGTTAATAAATTTATATTCAAATTATATGTTAGAAAAAATAAGTCAAATTTTATTTTTAAAAAGGCAGTCCTAAAGCTCTAGAGCGAGCTGATTTTGGTTGCATTAGAGGGTTATTATCCATTCCCGCCATTCCTTCAAAAGCTTGATTTGGATTGTTGCTAGGCGCTCCACCTACTCCAAACATTTGCGAAGGATCAATTCCTGCCATTGGATCATTGGTTTGATTTAGCATTGGTTGCGGTGGTGTAGCATAAGATGGTAGCTGTTGAACTGATGGCACTGGATAAGAAGGCGCAGATGATTGCTGGCTAAAATTCGGTGCTGGCGTAAAATTATTTGGCATAGCCTGATCAAAATTTTGCAATCTCTTGACCCCCTTATCATTTGGCAATACCGATGAATTCTTGGCAGAACCATTGGTATAAGTTTCCATATTGTAAACACAAACAATATCACTTCCATTGCGAAGAGTAAATTGTGGTGCCACTTTTTCAACTATCATATATTTTCCTGCTATGCGATAATTTACAATGGTTTCATAGCCCTCGGAGTCAACAGAATAAATTGCTGGGGCTTCGGAATTTTTGTTGGCGAATTCTAAATATGTAAAAATTCCATCATCAAAAACTTTAGAAGGTGCGATAATTCTTTCGCCAGTATATTGATAATTGAAATTATATGAGGATAAATCGCGTAAATCAGGCTCATCTGGCGCTGGAGTCTTGGCGAATTCAACGATATTTTTATCTTTTTCATCTGGATAAAGAAATTTAACTACAAAAATCAAATCCTTATCGCCCATTCCCTTTGCTTCTTTGGCAACCAACTCAAAATGATAAACTCTCTTGGTGGTTAAAACTGTCATGTTTGTTTCAGAGTTATCTTCGCCAACGGGCTTCAAAAATAAACGATTATCCAAAGTTTCAACTAGCCATAGGGTTGGGTTTCCCATTGATATAGTATTGATTACTTCTCCGCCCTCAAATTCAATGAAACCTTGATAGGTATAATGTCCGAAATATCGATATAATTCATTTGGATTATAAACATAGCTTCTAAATTTTTTTTCTGAACCTAAATATCTTGGTAGCTGTGCTCCTAAGGTTGTTTTGCAATTTAACAAAGTGATAAAAAAAATAAAAAATATTTTTTGGAATAAGTTGTGGTTTTTTTTCATAGAATTCTAATCATTAATTTTGTATAAAATATATTTATTAACCATAAAATTTAAATTTGGTTGAAAATCATTTTTATAAATTGGCTGATATTCATAATTAATTTTTGCTAAAAAATTTTCAATTGTCGAGATATTATTGCCAAAATCATCAATGTAATGCAAAATGCCTTGAAACCTTATATCTGCCTGATATGGAATTGGTGAAATTATAAAATATAATAATTTCTGAGCAATATTAGTTGGCTCCTTACGATAAAATTTAATATTATTAATTCTTACAGTTTTAAAATAATTTTTACCAAAATATTGAATAGGTCCAGAGCGATTTTCTTTAGACATAATTTTTTGGAAATTTTTATATTCCAAAAAAGAAGAATTATTTTTTACAACAGAAAATTTTAAATTTAGGTCAGTCACATTTCCTTTTCTAAAATCAAACTCTTCACGATCCTTAATATATTTAACTAGCAAAAATTTAATTACCGAATCATCGAAATTTTGAATATTTGCATCGTAATTTACCTCACCTTTTTTAGGTTTTAGTTTAACTAAATTTACATCATATGGACCAATATCTTCTTTGGCTTGAATGTATATTGGCTGAACAATTCTTAACGGAAAAATTGCCAAATTAATTTGATAAATTACAAACATCAATATTGTTAAAACACTTATTGCAATAAATAAATAAGTTCTATCGCAAATCGGGCTTACATATCGAAAAAAATACCAATCTTTGGCGTCATCAAAATATTTGGTGGTGTGAATACTATCACGGATAAATTCATTATATTCGGCCTCAACTTCTTGATCCTTAGATATTACATTAGTTTTGATAAATTTATCATTTTTCATTATTTAATTTCAATAATTGAATTTGCTTTAATTAAATTAATATTATCGGTCATTTTCAAGATTGCCTTATCGATAATATTTGGTTCAATACCTCTAAAAACCAGAGAAGTTCCGCCTTCAAACGGATAACTTCCAATTGATAAATTCGGATATTCATTTTGTAAATTTGTTAAATCCTTAGCAATAATACTTTCGGTTAAATTTATAATAATTTCTTTAGAAAAAACCTTATTG
>JBMSPZ010000084.1:0-6294 GCA_049423025.1 Rickettsiales bacterium | reverse complement strand
AAAAATGAATCAAATGTTTTACCATAACGAAATTCGAAATATCAAAAAAATCGCCTCCAAACTTACGAATACTAAACAGCTTTTATATATTGGTCGTTCAATTTCTTTTGTTACCGCTTTAGAATCAGCCTTAAAATTCCGTGAACTAACCTATATTAATGCTCAAGGTATATCAGCTGGCGAATTAAAGCATGGCACCATAGCCGTAATCGATAAAAAAATGCCGGTCATCGTAATTGGCGTTCGCAATAAAGATAATGATATATTTGATAAAACTATCTCTAACGCCCAAGAGGTCAATGCGCGTGGCGGAAAAATTATTTTCGTAAGCGACAAAAAAGGGATAAATATTTTTGGAAAATTAGCAAAATATAAAATCGAAATTCCTGAAATTTCTGGCTCAATTCAAGAAGCTTTATTGCCAATTATTCCTTTGCAATTATTGTCATATTATGTTGCTCATTTTAAAGGCAATGATGTGGATCAGCCTAGAAATCTAGCCAAATCAGTCACGGTTGAATAAATTTATTAAATTTTAGATAAAATTTTATCGACAATTTTTTGTGGAGTTATGCCAAAATGATTATATAAATCTTGGGCTTTAGCACTTGCTCCAAAACTATTCATACCAACAAAAACACCATCATTACCGATAATTTCGTGCCAGCCAAATTTTACTCCTGCCTCAATGGCACAATAAACAATTTTTGAAGCAAAATTTTTGCCTAAAATTTGGTTTTGATATTGAATATCTTGCTTTAAAAATAGCTCCAAACATGGTACAGATATTACTTTGGTTTCAATATTTTTTTCAACCAAAATATTTTTTGCTAAAACCGCCAACTCAACTTCAGAGCCACTTGCAAGCAAAATAACTTTCGAAGCAACATTGGGATTTTGATTAGCGGAAATTTCATAAGCACCACGATTAAAATCACGAGTAGATTTTTCTTGATGCGGTAAATTTTGTCGAGATAAAATTAAAGCTGAAGGAGTTTGCTTTGAAGATAGTGCCATTTTGTAGCAAGCGATAGTTTCCTCAAGATCGCACGGACGAAATACATTAAGATTTGGTATTGAACGAAGCATTGCCAAATGTTCAATTGGCTGGTGAGTTGGCCCATCTTCACCAAGTCCGATTGAATCGTGTGTAAAAACATAAATAATTTGTCGCTTCATTAAAGCAGAAAGACGAATGGCAGGCTTTAAATAATCACTAAAAACCAAAAAAGTTCCACCATAAGGAATGAAATTTCCATGTAAAGCAATACCGTTCATAATGGCTCCCATCGCATGTTCACGCACCCCATAATGCAAATAATTGCCAGCAAAATTTTGTGCAGTAATGGCTTGGCTTGTAGCGGTTTTAGTTAAAACCGATTCAGTTAAATCAGCAGAGCCACCAATTAAAAAACCCAATTCTTTATTGATTAAATCTAGAACTTGTTGCGAAGATTTACGAGTTGCCTGATTTGCCTTGGTTGACAATAAATTATTTTCAATTTTAGTAAAAATTTGCTCGAGATTTTGCAAATAATTTTTTTGATGCAAATTGTTGAATTGAGTTTTCAAGTCTAAACTTAAATTATTTAAATTATTTTGCGACCTTTCAAAATCGGCTTTACATCTAGTTGCAGATTGTCTCCAAATTTCCAAAATATTTGCAGGAATTTCAAAAGCTGGATGATTCCAACCAAGATTTTCACGAGTTTTTTGGGTTTCATCTTTACCAAGAGGCGAACCATGACAATGTTGTGAGCCCGCTTTTGATGGAGAGCCATAACCTATGGTAGTTTTACAATCAATCAAAATTGGTTTGCTAGCATTTTGGGCTTGAACAAAAGCTTGTCTTATTTCTTCAAAATTATGACCATCGATGGCGATCACTTCAAAACCAAGAGCCTGAAATCTAAGATGCATATTTTCAGATGTGGCAATATTAGTATTACCATCAATTGAAATGGAGTTATTATCCCAAATCACTACCAAATTATTTAATTGCAAATGACCAGCAATTGACAAGGCTTCTTGCGAAATTCCTTCCATTAAACAACCGTCGCCAACCAAAGCATAAATTTTATGATTATAAATTTTTTCGCCAAATCTAGCTTTCAACATTTTTTCAGAAATTGCCATTCCAACTGCATTGGCTACGCCCTGTCCAAGTGGCCCAGTAGTGGTTTCTATACCTTCCAACTCGCCAAATTCAGGATGTCCTGCGCATTTTGAGTGAAGTTGGCGAAAATTTTTAATGTCGTCTAAATTTATATCTTCATAACCAGTTAAAAAAAGTAAAGCATATAACAGCATTGAGCCATGACCTGCCGACAAAATGAAACGATCACGATCATGCCATTTTGGTTGCTTTGGATTAAATTTTAAAAACTCAGTAAAAAGAATAGTGGCAACATCAGCCATTCCCATTGGCATTCCTGGGTGACCTGAATTGGCTTTATCAACGGCATCAATCGCCAAAAAACGCAAGGCATTTGCAAGATTTTCTTTATTCATTTTTAAAAAATTTATTAGTTTTTTTATAGATTTGTTTAAAAAAATTTTAACTTATAAAATTTAATTTGCATATAATTATTTTTTTTGTAAATTAACTTATAGCCAAAGATTTAATTAATAAATTTTCTAATGAAATCCTTACTTTACAAAATACGCAATAATAATGATGGATTTTATTCATCATTTCGTTTACTACCAAATATTATAACCTTCGCGAGTCTATGCTTTACTCTAACTGCAATTCGATTTTCTATTGCTGGTGAATATATTTTTGCAACATCGTTGCTAATTTTTGCAGGCTTTTTAGATGGGATGGATGGCAGGCTCGCCAGATTTTTAAATGCCTCTAATGATTTTGGTGCTCAACTTGATTCCTTAGTTGATTTTGTTAATTTTGGAATAGTTCCTGGATTCATAATTTATTTTTGGATAAACAGCTATGGTGAAATCTTTGGCATAGACTGGGCAATGGTATTAATATTTGCAATTTGTGCAGGAATTCGTTTAGCAAGATTTAATGTTGATTTAAGCGACAAAACTATCGACCCAATTATTCAAAAATATTTCTTTAAAGGCATTCCATCTCCTGTTGGAGCAGCTCTTACAATGCTTCCAATGGTTTTATTCTATGAGTTTGGAGAAGGTTTTTATTGCAATCAACTTCTAGTAATTTTTTATGTAATTTTACTGGCAATCCTAATGGCAAGCCGTATCCCAACCATCTCCATCAAAAAGATTCCAATTAAAAATAAAAAGATTTTTTTAACATCTTTAATTTTGGGATCAATAATTTTTGGCATCATCTTTAGACCTTGGTTAACTCTGGCAATTATTGGCATCACCTACGCTTGTTCAATTCCTATTACCATTTATTATTACCTAAAAATTTCCAAAAAAAACCAAAAATAATATGAAAAAAGTTTTAATTATAAACGGACCAAACCTAAATTTACTTCACCTTCGAGATAAAAGCATTTATGGCGATTTACGCCTCGATAAAATTGCTTCGGATTGCGAAGAAGTTGCCAAACAAATTGACCTAAGTGTTAATTTTATTCAATCAAATCATGAAGGAGAAATTGTTGAAGCCATTCAAAATGCCATCGATAATTTTGACGGAATTATTATTAACGCAGGTGCTTACACACACACTTCAATCGCCATTCGCGATGCTCTTGAAATTTTCAAGGGACCAAAAATTGAGCTTCATATTTCAAATATTTATCAACGCGAAGAATTTCGCCAAATTTCAGTGTTAAGTCAAGTCGTAAATGGAGTTATTTGCGGACTTGGTTGCCATGGCTATACACTGGCTTTACTTGCAATAGACAAAATCATAAATTAATTATGCATCCACTAAATATTATAGAAATTTCTAAAGAATTTCAAAACAAAAAAGTTTTAAATAAGGTTAATTTTCAAGTTCAAAAAAATCAAATTTTTGGATTTATTGGCTTAAATGGTCAAGGCAAAACCACTCTCATCAAAATTATTCTTGATTTACTTGATCAAGATCATGGTGAAGTAGAAATTTTCGGAGTTTCTCGAGTTCTGCCAGAGGCTCGCAAAAAATTATGCTATTTACCTGAAAAATTTCTTCCTTCTCTTAGCCAGACCGGATTTGATTTTCTTAAATTTACCTTAGGTTTTTATAATTTAAAACTCGATGAAATTGAAGCTTTTGAGATTTCCAAAAATCTTGATTTAAATTACCAATATTTATCACAAAAAATTAGCAAATTTTCCAAAGGAATGACCCAAAAATTAGGACTAATGGCCGTATTTTTATCCAATGCGGACTTAATTATTCTTGACGAACCTATGTCTGGTCTTGACCCACAAGCTAGAATTGCACTTAAAAACGAACTTATAAAATATAAAAATAAAGGAAAAACTATTTTCTTCAGCTCCCATATTTTATCGGATATGGACGAAATTTGTAATAATATTGCGGTCTTACATAATTCAGAGCTTCGCTATATTGGCTCCCCTCAGGGATTAAAAGATAAACACGGTCTCGATAGCCTTGATAGCGCATTCCTAAAGGAAATTAATTCCAAATAAAAAAAATCTAATTTATATTTTGCCTTATTAATTCACTGGAATTATAATAATTTTCAATATTTATAAATTTTATAAAAAAAATTAAATTAACTCTTGATTTAATTAAAAAAAATAAAATCATAATAGTTATAAGAATTTTTATAATTTTTAAAATCCTAAAGATTATTTTTAATATATTTATTCAATGTCACAAACAGATAAAATCATCAACGGTAAAGAAATTTCTGAAAAACTCAAGCTAGAAATTGCCAAAAAAGTTAATGAAATTAAAAAAGAATTCAAAGTAACGCCAACACTTGCTGTTATATTGGTTGGCAATGATCCTGCCAGCGAGGTTTATGTTAGTAATAAAGAAAAATCTGCACATAATGTTGGCATGAACTCGATTCAATTCAAAATGTCTGCTGATATTTCTGAAGCAGAATTAATAGCCAAAATTGAAGAATTAAATAACGACAAAAAAGTTCATGGCATATTGGTTCAATTACCACTACCAAAACATATTGATGCCAAAAAAGTCATCCACAATATTAACTACAAAAAAGATGTTGACGGCTTTCATGTTATAAATGTTGGCAAATTATCAATTGGCGAAATTGATGGAATTGACAAAGCCATGATCCCATGTACCCCGCTTGGCTGTATTCATTTATTAAAATCAGTAAAAGGCAATAATTTAGCTGGACTTAAAACTTTAGTAATTGGAAGTTCAAACATCGTTGGTAGACCTTTAGCTCGCTTATTAATGCTAGAGTCTTGTACCGTAACTATCGCCAACAGAAGTACCAAAGATTTAAAGGCGGAATGTTTGCAAGCCGATGTAATTTTTTCTGGTGCAGGTGTCATCAATTTGATCACCAAGGATATGGTCAAAGAAAATTCAATAATCATCGATATTGGAATTAACCGCGTTGCCACCGAAAATGGTAAGCACAAAATTACCGGTGATGTAGACTTTGAAAATGTAAAAACTGTGGCTTCAGCCATCACTCCCGTCCCAGGAGGAGTTGGCCCTATGACCATAGCTTATTTATTGCAAAATACTTTAGATTGCTGTCTAAAGCAGATATTAAATTAAATTTCATAAAGGAGAATTATGTCTAGAGAGTTAAATAATATTTTAAAAACTGCTTCAGCTGAAGTTAGAAACGAAAATATTGCCCGAATTTTTAAAAAAAATAAAAAAATTCTTACCCTAATTTTAGCAGTTGCAATTTCTGGTTCTATTTGCTTTACTGCCTATAAAATTAACACCAAAATTCAACAAGAAAAATTTTCTGAAATGCTTCATCAATCAATGATTGATCAGCAGATCGGCGAAGTCGAGAAATCCAAACAAACCCTCAAAAAAATTCACGAATCTTCATCAGCTCCTAATGGCATAAAATCTTTAGCCTCTCTTCGCTACGCAGGAATTCTTATTGATGAAGGCAAAAAAGAAGATGCAATAATGGTTTACAAACAAATTAATAATTGTCGTTTCTGTGATGCTTATGTCAAAGATTTATCGGCTTTATTAATGGTTAGAACTATTTTAACCGATGAATCACTTTTCAACAAAGCCGAATTTGTTGCCGACCTCGAAAAAATCGAAAATAAATCGAAAACTTTTACCCCCTTTCTATTAAGATGGTTTGTTTATGACCAAGTCCGGCAACGCCTGTGCTATTTTATCAACGATTCTGCTAACAATTATCCGTGTGATAAAGTTAAGTTTAA
>JBMSPZ010000083.1:0-6355 GCA_049423025.1 Rickettsiales bacterium | reverse complement strand
CAAATAACATTGAGGCATATTTGTCTAAAGAATCCTTATTGGCAGATATTAGAAATAAATTAAATGGCTGACCTCGAGAAGCACCACCCGATGGGTCAAAATCTTTGACAACAGGATTGGCATATTTAAAGTCTTTGATTTGTCCGCGCAACTTTTCTTTGAAAGCTGTAGTGCTGATATTTCGGTCTTTTTTTGGCTTTAATTTAACATAAAGTTCCCCTCTTTGTGCTTGACGCGACATTGTTCCTGCTGAAACCGCGGACAACTCAACCTCTGGATTGGTGCGCACAATTTCATCGATTTTTAGGCCGACATTTGAAGTGGCATCAAGGCTTGAATCGGCTGGTAATTCAAGACTTATCGTAATTTCCCCATTATCACTTTCGGTCATAAAAGTTTTTGGAACTTTGGTAAAAGCAACGATACTTCCTGCAATAATGGCAATGGTTAGTAGAAGAATTTTTCCAGGATTTCGAATAGAAAATTTTAATAACCATTCATAGCCATCTTCCATTTTACTTTGAAAATAATCAAATTTAGCAATGAAGCCGGTATTCTTTTTTTTATGTTTATTATTGTGCCCAGATAAATATGCACAAAGGACTGGTATGATTGAGATGGCGACTATCAAACTAATCATCATTGCAAAAGCAATGGTAAGTCCGAATTGTTTCAAATATTGACCCACAGTGCCTTTAAGAAAAGAAATTGGGGTAAAGACTGAAATTACTACCGCACTAATGGCAACCACCGCCATTAAAATTTCTTGCGAAGAAGCAATTGAAGCTTGAATTGGTTTCATACCGCTCTCAATTTTGCGATAAATATTTTCTACCACCACAATAGCATCGTCAACCAAGAGTCCAACTGCTAAGCTTAAAGCTAGCATCGTTATAACATTAATCGAAAAATCAGCAACATACATCACAATAAAGGCGCCAACCAAAGTAATTGGCAAAGAGATGGCGGTGATAATTGTAGCTCGAATATCGCCTAAAAATAATAGTACGGTTAATACGGTTAAAATAATAGCGATAATTACTGCTTCCTGAATGTCAAAAATATTGCTTCGAATATAAACGCTGGCATCTTTAGTGGTGGTAATTTCGGGATTGCCTTTCATATTTGCGAAATCCTTTTTTATTTTTTCAATTTGGTTTTTTACGCCATCGACCGCCTTAATAATATTGGCATCGGATTGACGATAAATAGTTAAAAATAATGATTTTTTGCCATTGACAAAAGCTCTCGATGACTCATCTTGAAGAGTATCCTTTATTTCGGCAACATGATAAATTTTGGTAGGATTTTCATTGGAATAAAAATTGACCAATGTGTTATTGATTTGCTCGATTTCATTATATTCGCTGGCACTACGAAAGACTCGTTCTTTATCGCCGACTTCTCTTTTACCAATCGAAACATTTTGTCCAGATAATGAAAGTTGGCGATTAATTTGTGATAATGAAATTTCACGGGATTTTAATTTATCTTGATCAACCAAAATTTGAATTTCTCTTTTTCTTGCTCCCAAAATTTCAACCATACCAACATCGGCAGTTTGTTCAAGGCGTGGTCGCACAAAATTATCAGCCAAATCGAATAATTCAGTTTCCGATAAATCGGCTTTTAAAATCACAGTTAGAACTGGCTGGTCAGCGGGGTCAACTCTGCGAATCACAGGCTCTTTAATATCTTCTGGGAGCCGATATTTTGCTTGATTAATTTTATCTCGAATTTGTTGTTCGGCATATTTTATATCGGTATTTTGATAAAGCTGGACGATGATTTGGCTGGTGTCTTTCATGCTTCGAGATAAAAGTTTCTTAATACCCGAAACCGTGCTAATTTCTTCTTCTAAAGGTTTGGTGACTAAATTTTCAATTTCCGAAGGGGCTGCGCCATCATAGCGGGTTGCCACAAAAATAATTGGAATATCGATATTTGGAAATAACTCGACATTCATTTTTTTAAAAGCAATATAACCTACCGTTATAATTGTAATCATTAAGCTAGTGATAAAAGCTGGTCTCTTAATTGAAAGTTCGGTAATATTCATTAATTAAAGTTATTGAGGTTGGTATAATTTTTGTTCGGCAATTAATTCATATAATTTTTGAGCTATTTGTTGAGTATTAAGCTCGGCGCTTGAAAATTCTTGTTCAAAAACTAAAATTTGATAAGTGGAAGTTCTTCCTTTTGATAAAAGATTGCGCTCATTTTCTAACTTCGCTTTTTGTGTTGCTTCAATTTGCATTGATAATTTTAAATTTTCTTGCCAATCCTTGAAATTTTGGATTAAATTTTTCCAATCAACTTCTTGTTGCAACAATTTTTCTTGATAAGAAGTTTTGTGAGAAGATGCTTGTAATCTAGCCCCGTGGCGAATATCTGCAGATACTCCAATATTTAATGGCATAGAAAATTCTAAACCGATTTTGCCATTGGGTGCACTTCTGTCAAAGGTGGCAGAAATTGCATCCATACGATTTGGCTCAACTTGGTTGACGGCGTAGCTTGTATATAAATTTAGTGAAGGTTTATTATTTTCTTCCTCAATTCTAGCCAATGCTAGCGAAGCCTGAAGTTGTGCTTGTCTGGATTTGATGTCTAATCGGTCAGAATTTCTAGTAGGATTTAGTGAAATATTTTGTAATTTTGTTAAATCAAAATTTGTTAATTTTTCTTTTACCTCGTCGCTATTGATATTTCTTGATTGATTAAAATTGCGAGCTGAAATTTTTAAAAAATTTTCCGCTTGTTTGACCGCTAATTTTTTGCTTTCGACTATGGCTTTGGCTTGCAAAACATCACTTTTTTCTGCCAAATTCATTTTTTCTTTTTTATTTAAATAATCCAAAATTTTATTAGCACTATTCAAAGCCCGATTTTGTATTTCAAGATTTTTTTGAGCAAAAACTAAATGCCAAAATCTTTTTTCAGCATTTACCATTTCTTCTTGGCTCAAGGCTTTTGCCGATAATTGTTTGGATTCATTTTCGTAGAAGCTTGCATCTTTTTTTGCTGTAGTGGTTTTGCCAAGAAAATTTTGCCAAAGCGGAATTGATAATTCAAGAACGGGAATGGCTTGGGTATTTTTTGTTGCCAGAGCATTAGTAGTAAATCCGGGAGCTAAGCCGATATATTTTGTGTTATTGAGTGAATAATAAATATTGCTATTAATACCAAATTCTGATTCTTGAGAAAATCCAATGCGATTATTTTGAGTTTGCACCGATTTGTATCGCAAGAATTGAAGACCGCGATTTTGCTCGGCAAAGCCAGCTTCACTAAAGCCATATAGCTTGATTGCACTGACTAATTTCGCTTTCTTTTTTAACAATTCAAAACTTTGATCGCTTTGATTGGCTTGCTCTATATTTAAATTTTTATCACGGACTTGATTTAAATATTGGTCAAGACTAAGATTGCTTGCATTTTGTGCATAAAGTCTTTGGCAAAAAATTAGTGATATAAAAATAATGGTGTATTTAAAAAATATTTTTTTCAACATGATTAAAAAATGAAATGAATAATATTTATAATAAAAACATAATTCATAATTTAGAAGAAGTATTTCAAAATTTTTCTAATAAGGAGCAAATTGCCGTTGCAGTTTCTGGTGGTTGCGATTCATTAGCATTAACCATAGCTTTAAATGAATATTGTTTAGAGAATAATATTAAGCTTTTTGCGGTTACCATTGATCATTTGATGCGAGAAAATTCCTCAAAAGAAGCGAAAAAATTAAATCAAATTTTGAAAAAATTAAATATATCACATAAAATTTTTGCTTTAAATAAAAATAATTTACCAACAAAAAATATTGAAGCCAATCTTCGTCAAATGCGTTATGAAATTTTGTTTGATTATTGTAAAAAACACCAAATTGAATTATTATTTTTGGGACATCATCTTAATGATATTGCAGAAAATTTTCTAATTAGATTATTTCGAGGAAGTGGCTTAGATGGTCTTTCGGTGGCAAATAAAATTTCTAAAATTAATGACATTTTTTTGGTGCGACCCTTTTTAGAAATCCCAAAAGATGATTTAAAACAATATTTAATTGAAAAAAATATTGAATGGTTTGAGGACGAAACCAATGAAGATGAAAAATTCTTACGCAATAAAATTCGTAAATTTTTAGATAATTTGGAAAATGATGATTTTGATAAAAATATTATCGCCAAAAGAATATTGATGGCGTCATGCGAAATCGAAAATGCCCGCAACATTATTGATGATTTGATAAAAAATTCTAAACAACAAATTCTTCAAAAACATAATAATTATATTTTGTTAAATAAAAATTTATTAAAAAATTTAAATCAATCAATGGCTTTAAAAATTTTAAGCGGAATTTTGATGGAGCTTTCAAGTAAGAATTATAAACCTAGAAAAGAAAAATTGTTGAGATTTTATGAATATTTATGCGCTGATGGCAAAATAAAAAAACGAGAATTTTATCAATGCGTTTGTGAAGAATTTGATGAAAATAATGTAAAAATTTATTTTAAAAACTGTTAAGAATTCCAATATTAATCCCGCGAGAATCATATTGTCTATCATTGCCACCGAAGCGATGAAAATAGCCAAATTGCAAAGCCAAATCATTGTTATATTTGTATATTAGACTTGGTGAAATTAGGTGATGAAAATTTTTGGAAAAATCAAAATTTTGTAATTGTCGAAGGCTATTTCGAGTTGGCGAAGTATTGCGAGTAAGGGCATAAATTAATTCATGGGAAATCAGAAAAGAATATTTTGGTGATAAATTTATCCCGACGATAAATTTTTCTCGCAATTCATCGAAAGGATTATTAAATTTTTTGCGATAAGCGATTTCAAGCCTTGCAAAATATGGTTTTGGACTTTTGATGATGTTGTTAATTAGGCGCTCGGTCATATTATGAGCTATCAATAATCTAAGCTCGTAATCATTTTGTTTTGGCATTAAGGATAAGTTTTTGTTTTCATTATAAATACCATGAAATTTAAAGGAATTATGAATGGTGAAATTGGCATATTGGCTTTTTAAAAAGCGGTAGCGATGAAAAAATTCCGCCCCATTAAAACTATAGGCTTCACCATGATGTTGATAACTGGACTGAACTCTAGCAAATTGAATAATTTCGCCAATCGAAGTGGTATCGTTAAGTGGAATTTCGGAAAAATTATTTAGAATTTGTCTTTTGGTTTTGCTTCCAAAGGCATGACCCGAAGTGAATGTGGCTGTAGTTTGAGACTGTATATTAAATTTTTTAGCAAATGAATTTTGACAAAAAAATAAAAAACATATTGTTATTAATTTAAATTTATTAGAAATTTTTTTTAAAAACATAATTTGCAATTAAGTGTAAAATCAAGCCAATGGAAATTCCAATCAGCAAATCAGTATAAAGAGTGCCGAAAATTATTGATAAAATTATGAAAAAATGCCCTTTATTTTCTTGAAAAATATTATAAAAAAGTTTTAAATTAATCATATTTAGAGCCACTAAAATCAGCATCCCAGCTAAAACACAAAGTGGAATTAAATTTAAATAACTTCCTAAAAATATTACCATAATTAACAAGGCAATTCCATGAAAAAAATTGGAAAATTTTGAAGTGGCACCATAGCTAACATTCGCCGAACTACGAACAATTTCGGTAATCATTGGTAAGCCTCCGCATAAAGCGCAAAGAAAATTGCCAGTGGCGACACCTCTTAGATCTTGATTTAAGTTGGTGTGGGTTTTACCAATTTTATCCAAAGCAATTGAAGATAAAATAGTTTCAATGCTAGCAACTGCATATATGGTAAAAACTGAAATCCAAAATTTAAATGTTAAAATTAAATCAAAATTAGGAAAGTTAAAGGCTTCCTTTAGATTTGGCGAAATATTTATAAAATTATTGGCGTTTGGATGAGAAAATTGTGCAAATAAAAAATGCTGATTATTTTTTAAATCTATAAATTGTGCAAGACCAATTCCAATGAATATTACCAATAAGTATATCGGTATCAACTTAAATATTTTATGTTTTTTTTCTAAAAAATTTTTCCAAAATAATATTAAAAAAATTACCATTATGCCAATCATGAAATTTTCAATTTGCATCCCTAAAATTGCCGATGGAACAAATTTGAAAAGCTCTAAAATTGAAACCTTTTGCGGTTGATAATTGGTTAAAATAAAAAATTGCTTTAATAGAACAATCAAGCCAATCGACATCATCATGCCACGAATAATATATTCTGGAAATTTTCGCATCAAGTTAGTTAATTTGGTAAAGCTGGTAATGAATTGTAGAGAGGAGGCAATTGCAATGGCGCCAAGGGTATATAAATATCCCTGAAAATTATTGC